>JAFQAU010000123.1 GCA_017399885.1 Lachnospiraceae bacterium | reverse complement strand
TTCTGGAACAAGAGATAAGAATGTTATGATGCTATCGCAAAAAGAGAAACAAGAAGGCATGTCTATCCATTTTAAGTGGACAAGCGAGCATGGAGAGTTTCCACATTTGTATTATGAAAATGTAAATGGTACACAAAAGATAAATATGACATCTCCAGGTGTTCCTATGAACAAAGCTGGAAATGGATGGTATTCTTATACAATTCCAGGTGCCAAAAGTGCACAAATTAAAATTAGTATACCAGAAAAAAATTTTGAAACAACATTACAGGAGAAAGAAGGGGATTCCTGGTGGTTTACCCAGGGACATTGGTATACAGAGAATCCGGAAGGGAACAATGTAACAGAGGTTTATATGCCGGCAAATGCAGACATTGCAGCGGCAAACGAAACGGTAGTGCATTGTTATAGTGAAAAAGAGGTTCCAAAGGTATACTATTGGAATGCCCTTCCGGATGATAAGGAGACTCAGTGGCCTGGTGAGCCTATGGTAAGCGATGGTGATGGATGGTATTCCTATACATTTAAGGATACTTCCAAGATTAATGTATTATTTACTATTGGAGACACACAGACGGAAGATTTTGTAGCAAAAGAAGGATACTGGTGGTATAAGGATGGTGCGTGGACGGAGACAAAAACCAATGCAACCCCTGGGCCGGCAACACCAAAGCCAACTAGAAATCCTAATAACAAAACTAACGATTTCCGTGAGGAAAGTATCTACTTTGTTATGACAACCCGTTTCTTTGACGGGGATCCAAGCAATAACGTGCATTGTGAGCGTGATGCGGTAGTAGGAAACGGGGATGACGACCCAGCCTGGAGAGGAGATTTTAAAGGATTAATTGAGAAATTAGACTATATCAAAGCCTTAGGATTTTCAGCAGTATGGGTAACTCCTGTGGTGGAAAATGCGTCCGGTTATGATTATCATGGCTATCATGCATTAGATTTTAATAAAATCGATCCACGTTATGAATCTAAGAATGCCTCTTATCAGGATTTGATCAATGCTTGTCATGAAAGAGACATGAAATTAATTCAGGACGTAGTATTTAACCATACAAGTAGCTTTGGAGAACAAGGATTATTTGATATTTTTGATCAGCAATATGTTTTAGATAAGGGTGTGCAGGGAAATTCTGTAACCCGTAATATAACTAGTTCTCTTGTAGATTCCTTTGTTTCAAAAGCTTGTGATGAATGTAGATTTAAAGATAATAATGGAGATGTACCAAATTTTGAGAGCTATGACAGCATTACGGACGGACAGGCATATACCGGTAATGTACAGTATACGGCAAGAACATTTGCCATACGTTCGGATGGAAACAAGACATATCGTGATATAGATACGTGTAAAAGCTTTAGTTGGGAAGATTACACTGTTGTTACCGGGCAGATTGCAGGAGATTGTCAGGAGTTGAATACGGAGAATCCAAAAGTTTATAATTACATCATTGATGCATATAAGAAATATATGGATATGGGAGTGGATGCATTCCGTGTAGATACCGTAAAGCATATTTCTCGTTTGACCTTTAATGAAACATTTTTACCTGCATTTACAGAGCATGCAAAAACAATTGGAAATGAGCATTTCTATATGTTTGGAGAGGTAGCCAGCCGTGTAAACGATGTATTCCAAAGAAATAATGCATGTGTTTCTCCATTTTTCTATACATGGAAGGAAGAGAAGGATTACGGTTGGAATCATGCATCTGAGGATGGATATGATAACATAGCATTAACAAAGAAGCTATACGAAGAGACACCAAAGGATAACAATTCCTATAAAAGGATTATAAATAATGCGGTATTGGAAGGAAATGAATATCATACACCGGATCATTCAGAAAGTAATGGATTGGCGATTATTGATTATACCATGCATTTTAATTTTAAAGATGCGGGAGAAGCATTTAGACGAGGCTTAGAAGAAGATAAGTATGTAAATGATTCTACCTATAATGTTACCTATGTAGATTCACATGACTATGGTCCTGCGGATTCCAATGGAAATGATAAATGTCGATATGGAGGAGGAACAGAGGCATGGGCAGAAAATCTGGACTTAATTTTTACATTTAGAGGGATTCCATGTATTTACTATGGAAGTGAAATTGAATTTAAGAGTGGATTAATAATTGATAATTATGAAAAGGCATTAGAAGAGACCAGACGTGCTTACTTTGGGGATCATATTGAAGGTACAGTAAATACAACAGATTTTGGTGTATATAATGGTGCTACGGGTGCTATGGCAGCTACTTTGGATTCTACCTTAGCACTGCATTTACAAAAGTTAAATCGTATTCGCCGTGTGGTACCTGCCTTGCAGAAAGGACAGTATACAACAGATGGATGTAATGGAGGAATGTCATACAAACGTCGTTATACAGAGGGAGATGTAGATAGTTATGCATTGGTTGCAATTTCCTCAGGGTGTACATTTAGTGATGTAATAAATGGTACATATGTAGATCTGGTAACAGGAAATGAAATCACAGTAAGCAATGGAACATTAACTACAGAATCTATTGGAAAAGCAAATATGCGTGTGTATGTACTTCAAAATGATACAGCAAAAGAATATGGTGCAACGGGAAAAATTGGAGATGCTACAACATATTTAAAATAAGTTAAAGTAATGATTGTACCCCCCCTTTTGTTTATTGAAAAGCAAGGGGGGATTGTTTTTGGTATATACCCGGAGGAAAAGAGAATGCATTATAATTGTCTGATTGTAGATGACGAGATAGAGTTAGCTAAGATGACTTGTGAATATTTTCAATTGTTTGATGTTTCCTGTATATGTGCAGAAACTGCGGCAGAGTGTGAAAAAATAATGCAGGAACATACCATAGATATTTTACTTTTAGATATTAATCTGCAAGAAGAAAGTGGTTTTAACTTGTGTAAAAAAATCAGGGAAATCTCGGATATACCGATACTTTTTATCAGTGCCAGACAAAGTGATGAAGATGTACTGGTGGCGTTGAATATCGGTGGAGATGACTATGTGAAGAAGCCATATACTTTAAGTATTTTACTTGCCAAGGTAAAGGCAATGTTAAAAAGAGTAGAACGTCAGACAATGAAAGAAACGGAAAATTCGGCAAAGAAAGGCTCTGACTATATCAGGTTAAATGAAGGTACTATGAAAGTATATATTGGAGAGAAAGAAGTGCAGCTAAAAGCCAAGGAATTTAAATTATTTTCTTGTCTTTTGGAACACAAAAATACCATTGTTACCAAGGAAACACTTTTTAACATGGTTTGGGGAGATTCCTTTTTTAGTGATGGCACTTTAAATGTACATATTCGAAAACTGAGAGAAAAACTGGAAGAAAATCCCAACGAACCTAAATTCATCAAAACAGTCTGGGGAACAGGATATATTTTGGAAATGGAAGAATTGTTTTCTGACGTTCCACCGTTATCTATTGAGGAGGTTATAAATGATAGAAGTAGATAAAATTTATGTATTTTTTAACGGTAGGAAAGTGGGAACGATGGTTCCATATAAAAGGTATTTGGCTGCATTTGAGTATGACAAAGAGTGGATTGCAGATGGTTTTTCTATCAGTCCATTGTTGTTGAAAAGGTAAAGGAAATGATATGAAAATACGTTATATAGCCGGGATATATACCTTAATCCTATTAATTGTGGTAGCAAACATGGTCTTAAAGGTGAAAAAAGAAGAGAATGCTATCGTGGATATGGTATATTTTAATGAGCAGTTTATGTTGATTGATGAGGAATTAAAAGATGGTAATGATAGAACGGAAATAGAAGATTTATACCAATGTAAAATTCTATATTTAGAGGATGAAAATTACGAAAGCAGATTGGCAGAAGTGATACAGTCCGGCAGTATGATACTGGATTATTATCGGGACGGCGAGATATACGGGAAGATTGCCTGGCAGATAGAAGGGGATGCGTATCAAAAACTTCGGGAAGAACTCTTTTTGGAATCCTTACTTCTATGTGTTGTTTTATTGCTGATAGGGTATTTTATTTTAGCTATGATTTATTTTAATTTTATCCGTCCCTTTAAGAATCTTCAGCAGTTTAGTTCCCAGGTGGCAAAGGGAAATCTGGATATGCCTTTAAAAATGCAAAAAAATAATTTCTTTGGTGCTTTTACGGAAAGTTTTGATATTATGAGAGAGGAATTAAAACGTGCCAGAGAAAGCGAATACGCAGCCAATATCAGTAAGAAAGAACTGGTTGCGGAATTATCCCATGATATTAAAACTCCCGTTGCTACCATAAAGGCAACCTGCGAAGTACTTCAAGTGAAAGAAAAGAATCCGGACATTTTAGAAAAGGTAGAGGTAATTTCCAATAAGGCAGAAATGATTGATAACCTTATTGGAAATCTGTTTCATGCTACCCTAGATGAATTACAGGCATTAAAAGTGGAGGTAACGGAAGAAAGTTCCCTTTGCATAGAAAAAATGCTTCTGGATTTAAAATATTACGGAGAAATTATATTAGAAAATTCCATTCCGGAGTGTCTTTTATATATGGACAGGTTAAGGCTGGAACAGGTAGTGGATAATATCATAAATAATTCTTTTAAATATGCAGGGACTGCTATTTTTGTATCCTTTGATGAAAAAGATAATGGAATTTATGTTACCATAAGAGATAAAGGTCCGGGAGTCCCGGAAGAAGAGTTAATTCTGGTAAAAGAAAAATTTTACCGTGGAAGTAACACCAAAGGAAAATCCGGATCCGGCTTAGGACTTTATCTGGCAGAAAACTTTATGAGTCAGATGCAAGGTGGGATGGATTGCTATAATAAAGACGGATTTGTGACCATATTGTTTTTAAAAAAGGTATAGAAGCTGTTTTAAATGTTTCAATTCTTATCTTGAAAAAATGATGTGGGTTTTCATTATGGCAGATTGAGAAATAGAAAGATTTATAATTTTAGAATTAATTAAGAAATAAATAAGATTCAGAAAAAGACTTATTAAGAATGAATTATTATAATAAAGGGTGTTAAGAGAAAACATCCTTTTTCTTTTTGTATTTGAGAAAAAGGAAAAAAAGAAAGGAAGAACCACTATGGAACCATTATTCATTGCAAAAGACCTTTGTAAGACCTTTTCCAACGGAAGTATACAGCAACATGTATTAAAAAACTTAAATATTGAAGTAAATCCAAAAGATTTTGTAGTTATCATGGGAAGTTCCGGTTCAGGAAAAAGTACTCTTTTATATGCTCTTTCCGGTATGGATCGCCCTACATTAGGAAGTATTTCCTATCAGGGAGAAGAAATATCCAAATATAGTAATGACAAATTAGCTATGTTTCGAAGAAAAAATTGTGGCTTTGTATTTCAGCAGAATTACTTGAATGATACTATGAGTGTGCTGGATAACATTTTAGTTAGCGGACTTTTAGTAAGTAAAGATAAAAAGGCAGTGGCAGATAAGGCAAAAAAATTACTTCTTCAGGTAGGGCTGGATGAGAATGTATTTCATAAATTCCCAGCACAGCTTTCCGGAGGAGAAAAACAAAGAGTGGCTATGGTACGCGGAATTATCAATCGGCCGAAAATTTTATTTGCGGATGAACCTACCGGAGCATTAAATTCCCATAACACAGAAAATGTGTTAAACATTCTTACGGATTTTCATAAGAATGGACAATCCATCGTAATGGTGACTCATGATATGAAATCTGCTAGAAGAGGAAATCGTATCTTATATCTAAGTGATGGTGTGATTATGGGGGAACTGAATTTAGGAGAGTATGTAAGCAAAGACAAGGAACGTCACGAAAAACTTAGCACATTTCTAAGAGAAATGGGGTGGTAGTATGTATCGTTTGTTTTTTATCGCAAAGAACAATTTAAAGAAAAAGAAGAGTGATGTGTTTGTATTAATGTGCTTGGTAACCCTTGCTACCATGTTGTTATACATCAGCATGACGGTGCTTTCCAATACGAATAACGTAGTTGATAAGGCATATGAAACATATAATACAGCAGACTATATGTATTTTGCTTTTGGTTCATCTCCTAAGCAGTACGAAGAAATCTTTACTTCACAGGAAGAGGTTACAGAGTTTGAATCTTCCTTCTGTCTGATTAACGTAGAGGGTAACTATCGTGGGGAGAAGGATAAGGATGATGAGCCATATGTATTTATCATTGGTGCAATAGAGGAAGAACGTAATATCTGTAAGATACCTACAGAAAATATGAAAAAACCAATAAAAAATTCTATTATTCTTCCTTATTATCTGGCAGTTACAAAGTCTTATGAGATAGGAGAATCCTTTTACCTTACCCTTGGGGAAAAAGAGTATGAATTTGAAATTATGGGATTTTCAGAAGACCCTATGTTTTCTTCGCCTACGAATATAGGGATGTATCGAATTTACATTACAGAGGAATACCTGGAAGAAATCATGAAAGACGGGAAAATGGAATTTTATAAAGGGTATGAATTCAAAATGAAATTAAATGGAAGTTCGGATGAAGCAGAAAAGAAATTTCTTTCTATTTTAAGGAGCGAGATAGAAAATAGCGGAGATAACCTTGGACTGTCATGGGAATCCATGAAAAGTGGTATATCACTGGTGTCTGATATTGGAATGGGAATTATATTGGTATTTGCCGTATTACTGGTTGTCATTGCCATGCTGATTATACGATTTAGTGTCCGTAATTTTATTGAGGAGAATCTTAAAAATATAGGTATTTTACAGGCTTCCGGATATACGGCGAAGGAACTGATGTTAAGTTCTGTGCTTGAAATGCTGATGATTACCATTACTGGTGAAGCATTAGGATTAGTAATTGGATATGCCTGTGGTGGATTTATTGGAAATATGGAGTCCATTATGATGGGATTAAAGTGGAATCAGGGATTTGATTTTATATGTGCATTGATTTCAGTTGCAGGAATTACATTAGTTACTTTAGGTATTACCTCCTTGTCTGCAAAAGTCTATGGAAAAATCAGTGTATTAGAAGCTTTAAGAGGGGGAATCAATACTCATAATTTTAAGAAAAATTACCTGCCTTTAGAAAAGACAAGACAGCCATTATCTCTAGCATTGGGAGAAAAAAGCATAGTGAGAGAAAAGTTAAAAAGCATTAGTATCTTCAGCATTGTTTTGATATTAAGTATGGTAAGTTGCATGGGATTCTTTCTTTACGATAATTTCGTAACGGATACTACAGCCTTGATGAAACTCAGTGGAATCGAATCAGCAGATGTACTGATGCAAGGGAAAAATATGGAAGAAATAGGAAATGAAATTCAAAGCTGGGAAGAAGTAGAGCAGGTAAAATATTATAAGTTTGTGGATATTACCATTGAAAAAGGAGAGAAGAAAAATACGATTGGCTGTGATATATGGAATGACCCTGAAATTGTTGAAAATGATGTGGTGATAGAGGGACGATTACCAAGATATGAAAATGAAATCGTAGTAACTTCTAAAGTAAGTGAAATGTTAGATGTAGAGGTTGGTGATGTGGTTTATGTTACAGGTGCAGGGGAAAAGCTGGACTATATTGTAGTAGGAATTGATCAGAAAATAAATAATTTAGGAATCAAAGCATTACTTTCCTTTGAAGGGGAGGATAGGTTAAATGGTTCTACGGAAGTTTCCTATGTTTATGTGGATGGTAAAGATGGCTATGGCTATAAGGAACTAAATGAGAAAATTGTTTCTTATTTTCCGGAAGTCAGTTGCGTGGATCATAAAGAAACTGTGGAATCCTCCATGGGAAGTATTACAATGGCAATGAAAATGCTTTGTATGGTTTTCGTGGCAATTACCGTGGTTGTAGTTTTTCTTGTTGTGATGCTGTTAATTAAGTCAAAGGTAATCAGAGAATGGAAAAACTATGGACTTTATAAGGCCATTGGATACACCACAAAACAACTTATAATGCAGACGGTAATGTCTAATTTGCCGATTATGTTTTTCGGATCGGTGGCAGGAGGAATTCTTTCTATCTATACCGTCAATCCGTTATGTTCTATTTGTCTTTCCATCTGTGGGATTAAGAAAAGTGAACTTACGGTTCAGGAGGGATGGATTTTCATTACTGTAATAGGAATTACTTTGCTGTCGTTTATGGTAGCAGTACTTTATTCTTATAAAGTAAGAAAGTTAGAACCTGTGAAGATGCTGGCAGAGGAATAATGTGATACCGTGAGAAAAGAGCATACGAAGTAGGATGAAATGCGAAGGTATCATGAGATAAAATACGTTGTTACAAATATCATAATATAGGGAAAATAGAAAGGAATCAGCAAATATAAACTGCTGGTTCTTTTCAATTTTTTTCTTGTTTTAACTTGTAAAAAAAAATTTAAATTGGGGGTTGATTTTTGTAGAATGATTGTATATAATAAATATCGTTGATAAAACAAATGCGCCTCTAGCTCAGTTGGTAGAGCACCTGACTCTTAATCAGGGTGTCCAGGGTTCGAACCCCTGGAGGCGCACGCAAGGTCCTAGTTTGACAGACGTTGAGAGCTGTTGGGTTGGGACTTTTTTTGTTGCAAAATTTAGTTGCAGTTGACAAGTAGAAAGCTTACAAGGTATAATTTATAAAAATGCAAATGGCTTGCAAAAGAAAGGTAGGAGTCCATATGCAAAAGAATTATCGCACCAAGTGTAAAGATGGCATTATGGAATATTTAGAAAAAAATAAGGAACAAAGTTTTTGTGCATATGATATACACAGTTATTTGCAGAATCAAGATATGCAGGTGAATATCACTACCATATATCGTAATCTGGATAAGTTAACAGACCAAGGGATATTGATGAAATACAAAACGTCAGAGGATGAGAGTTTTCGTTATCAGTATGTAAAACCCCATGGAAATTGCCAGGAGCATCTTCATATGCAGTGTAGGGGCTGTGGGAAAGTCCTACATTTGGAGTGTAGCTTTATGAGGGAATTGTCAGGGCATTTGGAGGCACACCATAGGTTTTCATTAGAGTGTACGGGATCTGTATTAATTGGATTATGTGAAAAATGTGTTGCTATAAAATAGGAAAGCGAGGCTATGCTATATGGCTTATATTACTTGTAAGGATATGACATTGGGATATGATGGAGAGGTAGTAGTAGAACATATTTCTTTTCAAGTAGAGAAGGGAGATTATCTTTGTATTGTAGGTGAAAATGGTACGGGAAAGAGTACTCTGATGAAAACAATATTGCAATTAATACCACCCCTTGAGGGAGAACTGGTAACCGGAGATGGTTTACAGGCACATGAAATCGGCTATCTCCCACAACAGACAGTGGTTCAAAAGGATTTTCCTGCATCTGTTTGGGAAATTGTCCTTTCCGGAACTCTTTCAAAATGTGGTATGAGACCTTTTTTTCGAAAAGAAGAGAAGATGCTTGCCAAAAAGAACATGGAAAGAATGGATATATGGGATTTGAGAAAAAAATGTTATCGGGATTTATCAGGCGGACAACAGCAAAGAGTTTTGCTGGCTCGGGCGTTGTGTGCTACAACAAAGCTACTGTTGTTAGATGAACCTGTAACCGGATTGGATCCCAAGGTAACTGTGGAATTTTATCAATTGATTCAGAAATTAAATCAGGAAGGAATTTCTGTCATTATGGTATCTCACGATATTCACGCAGCAGTGAATTATGCCAGTCATATACTACATGTGGAGAAGGAGCAGTCCTTTTTTGATACCACAGAGAAATATCTGGAAAGTGATTCATGGAAGGTATTTCGTAAAGAAGAACTTATACAAAGAAAAGAGGTAGAAAAAGATGCTTGATAAATTGCAATTTTACATGCAATATCCTTTTGTTCAATATGCCTTGGTGGTAGGAACCTTAATTGCATTATGCTCTTCTTTGCTTGGAGTTACCCTGGTGCTAAAACGATTTTCCTTTATTGGAGACGGGTTGTCTCATGTGGCATTTGGCGCAATGGCAGTTGCGACAATTTTTGATTTGACCAGTGATACGATCTTTGTAATGCCTGTAACAGTGGTAGCTGCTGTATTGCTTCTTCGGACCGGACAAAATGCGCAGATTAAAGGAGATGCAGCTATTGCCATGTTATCAGTAGGCTCTCTGGCAGTGGGATATTTGGTACTAAATTTGTTTTCAACCTCATCAAATATTGCGGGAGATGTGTGTAGCACATTATTTGGATCTACCTCTATCTTAACTCTAACCAAATCAGATGTGTGGATATGTATAGGTATGTCAATATTAGTAGTGGTGCTGTTTTGTTTGTTCTATAATAGGATATTTGCAGTAACCTTTGATGAGAATTTTGCGAAGGCAACAGGAATAAAGGCTGATTTATATAATTTGCTGATTGCGATTATTACAGCTGTTATTATTGTATTAGCCATGAATTTGGTGGGCTCTCTTTTGATATCTGCGTTGGTTATTTTTCCGTCTCTATCAGCAATGCGAGTCATAAAGAATTTTAAGGGTGTGGTAATCTACTCTGCTGTTATATCTGTAACCTGTGCAGTTGTTGGAATGTTAATATCTATATTATTTTCTACACCTGTAGGTTCCACTATTGTAGTAGCTAATATTTTTGTATTTTTTATAAATTGCATAGTTAGTAAATTATAAGGCTTTTCCGTGAATTTTTATGTAATTGGGTGATGGGGGATTGGTTTCTAGAGATTAGGAAAAAATATAATAGAGAATAAAATTAGATTATCAATATACTCTGTTTGTATTCTAACACAAACAGGGTATATTTTTTCTTTATTTTATAGAGGAAAAATGGGTCCTATAAAGAAAAAAGTTCCGCGAGGATGCACATGCTTTTTGTGCAAAACACACAAAAAAATAAACACATGTATAAATAAAATAAAAGATATGTTAAAATAGGATGGTAAGGGGGTAGGTAATTAGAGGAAAAAGGTAGATATGGGAAATATGTATTTTAGACTATGAATAGGGGATGGTGAAAACATATTTCTGTTAAAAATAAAAGAGAGGTGGGGTAATATGGAATATAGTGAAAGCTATTTCAAAAAAAGTGCCAATAAGAAAGCAATTATGGTATGGTTGCTTGTTGCAGTTGTTTTAACTGTTGCATATTTGGTTGAATGGATGAAGGGAGGAAGAACACTTACCTATATTTTAGTGTTTTTATCTATATGCTGGATTCCTATTATATCTAATTTTGTGTTGATTAAAATAAGAGGTTGGGAAACGGTTATCTGTAAAGAGGTTATAGCCATAGGATATGGTATATTGTATGCATTTGTAATTCTAACAAGAAATACTGCGGTAACATTTGCTTATATCTTCCCGATCGTATGTATGTTAATGCTGTATAAGGATAAGTTTTTGATAATAAGATGTGGAATACTAAATGCTCTATTATTGATAGTGGCTCTAATCAAGGATGCCAATACTACAGGACTTTCCGCACAGGATGTTGTGGATTATGAAATACAGTTTGGTTGTACTATATTGGCGTATATTGGTTATGCGTTGTCAATTAATCATATGTGTAAGTCAGATGGGGCTTTACTTAATTCTGTACAAGCTAATTTGGACCAAGTAATCCTTACGATACAACAGGTAAAAACAGCAAGTAACTCTATTGTAGATGGAGTTACAGTTGTACGAGAGTTAGCGGATGAGAATAAAGAAGGAGCAGATAATGTTGTAAGCACCATGGAAGTATTGCAGAGAAATAGTTCGGTGCTTCAAGAAAAGACAGAATCCTCCATGCAGATGACGGATAAGATTAATGAGCAGGTAGAAAGTGTTGCCAAGCTGATTGAGGATATGGTTTCTTTAATGGGGCAATCACAAGCGGATGCAAAAACAAGCTCTAATCAGTTAAAGGGTGTAGTAAGGGCAACCAATGAGATGGCAGAATTGTCTATCAAAGTGGAAGAAATTCTAGAAGAATTTAGAAATAAGTTTAATACAATGAAAGAAGAAATCGGAACCATTGGAACCATTTCCAGTCAGACAAACTTATTAGCTTTAAATGCATCTATTGAGGCTGCTAGAGCTGGAGAAGCTGGAAAAGGGTTTGCAGTGGTAGCAGATGAGATTCGTGAGCTAAGTGAGGGGACCAAGGTGTCCTCTGATGGTATACGTGATGCCTTAGAACATTTGGAGTACACAAGTGAGAAGATGACAGAATCCATTACAAAAACATTGGAAATTATAAACAAAACCCTTGAGAATGTGCGTGTTGTTGATTCCAGTGTAAATCATATTACACAGGATTCAGAAAAATTAGCAGAAAATATTCAGGTTATTGATTCTGCTATGCGTGAGGTTGAAGAATCCAATAAGAACATGGTAGAAAATATGCAACAGGTTAGTGAAGTTGTGGAGGTTATGACCCAAAATATATCTAGTGCAGATGACACTACAAAAACAATGCGAAGTAAATATAGTGAGACTTCTAGTAATGTATTAGGCATTGAAAGAATTGTAGGACAGCTTATAGAAGAGCTTGGTGCAGGCGGATTCATGGGAAAAGAGGATCTAAGACCGGGAATGTACGTAAGTGTTAAGAAAGAGGACACGGAAAGCGCCAAAGAATATAAGGGAATAATAACACGAATAGAAAAAGATGGATCTATATTTGTAGATGCACTAAGAAATGGTATGGAGAGTCTGGAATTAGAAAAATCACATAAATACGTGGTACGTATTATCGTTGATAATGGTGTTTATACTTGGACTGATACAAGGATTACAAAACATAAGGATGAAGAGTATAACATTAAGGTAGAAGGCAATCCAAGTGTTATGAACAGAAGAAAATATAAACGTATGCCAATTTATAACAGTTGTATGATTCACCTAAAAGACAATGATAAAAGCTTTGCTGGTAAGATGATAAATCTTAGTGCCAATGGATTTGCTATTCAGACTACAAGTGAAGAAATTATTAATAAAAAAGGTGAGCTAATAAGCATTTGCATTGATGATTTTGAGTTAGAGAATATTACCAGATTAGATGGACATATTATTAGAATAACAGAAAATGACGGAATCCATATTGTGGGGTGCCGAATGTTAGATGATAATATAGAAATCTATAAGTACATAGAAGAAAATATGAAAATTTAAGGTAACAGTTTAGGTTCAGGTAGGTTTGCAGAGTAAATGCGCAGACCTACCTGAACTGTTTTCTTAATTGAGGTAATCCATAGGCCATAAGACTGGTTAGAGAGAAAATATAATTACAGTCCTTATTAAAAGAAGGTTTTGTAAGACAATATTCATGATGTTTTTCTTTCAAAATATCAAATAAGTCCCAAAGAGAATTGAATTTTAGAGAGCAGGAAGATAAAATACCTGCATTGATGTTTTGTTGTTTCTTAAGGAATTGTACAAAGTGATTGTGTAAACAACGTTCGTATCTCAAGTGCTGAGAGAAGCTTCCGTGGAAATTTTCGTTGTGTGGAAAGGTAAAATAATCTGCCACATAGTGTAGAATAACTCCTAAATCATAGTAAGAATCATTGTTCCATATAGGATGTTTTACCAAAGACGAGGCCTTGTCTTGAATCAAATGAATACTATCTTTATAAGTATGTCCACGTAAATGAGAAGGCAAGTTGAAATCGGGCATAATACTGCCAAAGATCAAGGCGTTGGTGTGTTTGCTAAGATTCTGCTTTGTTCCAATAAATTTTGCTAAATGAAAGTGGTTTTTCGTTTCCATTGTGTCCTCCTTTTTATTATTACTATTTATAGAAAAGATAACTTGCGCGGTCACTAAATACAAGCTTAGTATTAACAAAATGCAGGTAAACTATGCTTGTGTTGTTGACGTAACACTTTAAGTCATTGGGAAAAATTCAATGCTTAACTAAATGACATTGGTTCAGCCCATGGCTGAACTGTTACACTTACTGCCATTGACCTAAGAAGAGTAATCTTGACTTTAGATTTTGCTATGCTACACTATAAGAATAAACAAAATATAGAATGGATAATGTAACAGTTTTGCCACTTGGATGAGCTGTTACTTGAGAATTGAAAGGTTTGATATAAATTATGAATAAGAAGAAAATAGGGTATATTTTGTATGGCCTATTATCTAGGATTTTTGGAATCATACCGGTAAAGAAGGGAAAGACGGTTTTTTTTATGGTTCATAAGAGCAATTTTCAGGGAAATCTGAAATATGTTTATAAAGCAATGAAGGAGCAATATCCAAAAAGAGAATATAAAATAATCTCTAAAGAAGAACTTTTATCCGGTGGGATAGGTAAAAAAATAAAAGGAATGGTATATTTTTATTTGGGATTAAATTATCACTTGGCAACTGCAGAGTATATATTTTTAAATGATAATTTTATGCCTCTATCTACCATGCATATTTCTAAGAAAACAAAGATTATACAACTTTGGCACGGAGTCGGTGCCTGGAAGCGATTTGGACTTACTACCGAGACGGATAAAGTAACAAGAGAAGCAGTTATAAAAGGGAATAAAAAGGTTAGTCATTTGTTTGTAAGTGGGAAGAGGATAGTACCATTTTATGAAGAGGCACTGGGAATTGCCAAAGCAAGCATTTATCCTGTGGGACTGCCTGTGTTAGATTTTTATTTTTCTAAAGAAAAAAGAGAGAAAGTGAGAGCACAGGTTTACGAGGAATACCCGGAACTAAAGGGAAAGAAGGTGTTGTTATATACCCCTACATTTCGAAATACCAATGAAGAAAATAGAAACATACTTAAAAAGTTTTCTGTGAAGAAAATAAAAGAAAAGCTAGGTGATGAATGGGCAATCTTAGTACGTTTGCATCCAATTATGAAAGGAGAAAAAACAACACTTCCCAAAGGGTGTTATGAAATGAGTGATTATCCTAATCTAATGGCATTGTACGAGGTAGCAGATGTGTTGGTAAATGATTATTCTTCTACAATGGTGGAATATGCATTGCTTAACAAACCTATTGTTCTTTTTGCTTATGATCTAGAAAAATACGACAGGGGATTTTATTTTTCTTATGAAGAATATAAACCAGGACCAATTGTTAAAGATATAGATTCTCTAGTGCAGGTGGTAAAAGAGGGAAATGTGGATTTAGAACAAAGGAAGAGCTTCTTAGCATTGCACTATGACTATTTTGATGGAAATAATACAAAACGTGTGATGGAAATATTAGAGGCAACGGATTAGAAAAATAGATGTAACAGTTCAGTTAGTTCCGTGCATTTACCGATCTGACTGTAAGAAAGAGCATAGCAAGAATCAAATTCGGCAATTTCAAATGAAAGCTAGGTAGTTTACAGATAGAAAATATCTGGAAAGGAATAGAAAATGGTGGAAAAGAAGGTTGGGCAATATATTTGGATTTCTTATGATGTAAGAGAATCAGGGGAGTTATATATTAAAGTAAAGGGGAATGGACAGAAGGTATATAGGGGTGAAGAGATATCCATTTCTCCTAATAAAGAATTAAAAAATCAGGACAATTCTCATAAAGGAAAAATAAGAATTACAGTCATATTTTCAGATGGAGAAATGGATAGAAGATTTCCACTGGGGCTTGAACAGGATAAGGATAGTAATTTTCAAGGAGATGAAAAAATATCTTTGGGAAATGTTTTTTTACATGGGACAAATAAGGAAAATGTAAATGTATCTCTAGAATTGGAGTGTAATGGAGAAAGAAACCAATGGGAAGTATGTTCTTTGTCAGGTAAATATTTTCAAAAACAACAAGAGGAGGAGACATTTCATCCTGTACGAGAAAAATTCTCAGCAATATTTGCAATTATTTTGTTGCCGTTCTTGTTGGTAGAGGGATTTTTGGCAGTAAAAGGGGTTGGAAGATTAAGATTAGAAGGAAAGCGGGCAACGGGAAAGAAAGCCATAATTTTTCACGCAAATAACCGCATACAGCAATTGACTGGTTTTACATTTAGTATAAGGGAACATAAGACCAGATATTTTGCCAGATGCTACAAAAAATATGCCAAATTACCATGTGTTCCTAATCAGATTTTATGTTTGTCTGAAAGGAAATTAGAGAGTGGCGGGAATTTAGACAGAGTAATGAAAGAATTGGAGAAAAAGCCACAGGTAACCTTGGTTAAATTTATTCTGGAAAAGCCAGTGAATAAATTAAATAGAAAAGAATTAAGAAAATCAGCAAAGCTATCGGCACAAAGCGAAATGATTCTATTAGAGGATTTCTATCCCCAACTGCACGCTATCTCTGTTCGAAAGGAGACAAAGGTAGTACAGCTTTGGCATGCCTGTGGTGCATTTAAGACCTTTGGATTCTCAAGACTTGGAAAAGTAGGTGGGCCTAGACAGGATTCAAAAAATCATCGAAATTATGATTATGTTTTTGTAAGTAGTGAGTCTATGATTCCCTTTTATAGTGAAGCCTTTGCTATACCTGAGAGCCATGTGAAGGCTTTGGGAGTACCAAGGACAGATCTATTTTTTGAAGAGGGAATACGAGAAAAAAAGAAGGGAGAATTGTATCAACAATATCTGCAATTAAAAGGGAAAAAAATAGTAGTATTTGCACCTACTTTTCGTGGAGATGGGAATAAGGATGCTTATTATCCTAGGGAAAAATTCAAGGTAGATGATATAATGGAGAAATTACCGGAAGAATATTTTCTGGTTATAAAAAATCATCCATTTGTAAAAACGGATTTTGCGGTTTCGGAAAAATACCAAAGCCGTGTGTTGCAATGTCATAAAGATATACAGTTAAATGATTTACTGTTTTTAACAGATGTGTTAATAACAGATTATAGTTCTTCTGTATTTGAAGCAGCAATTTTACAGGTTCCAACCATATTTTATGTTTTTGACAGAGATGTGTATTTAAAGGAAAGAGACATCTATGGTGACTTTGATACATTTGCTACAGGAAGTATTGTTACAAATCAAGAGGAATTGACGGAAGAAATTATAAAAGTAGTGGAGAGGGAGCAGAGGGAACCGTTAAGTGAATTTAGTAAATATTATTTGTCTGCCATAGACGGACATTCTACAGAGAGAATTTGTGATTTTATAGTAAACACGCATGTATGAAACAGGCGTGTTTACTATCAGGTGACGTCTTTTCGTAAAAAAGCGCTCAAAGGCATACTATGAAATGGAGAAAAAATGGTTCCAATTACACAAGTCAATATGTGCAAGTGGAACCATTTTCTTTTGTGCGTTATTCCTCCATCCATTTCTCCATATAGGAATCAATGATATAGAATGGGGCAGGTCCTATGTCTAATAGGAAAGTATGAAACTCTTTTGCATTAAAGTTATCTCCCAAAGTATCTTCTGCTTTTTTTCGGAGCTGTGCAAATTCAATATAACCAATTACATATTGTAAATAATTTGCCGGATCATCAATGACCAAATCATAAGCAGATTTTGCAACTGATTCATCAGTAATTCCGTAGTCACTAAGATAATCCTTCAACTCTTCCAGATCCCATCCGTCATAGTTTACTCCAATATCCATTTCTGCATATAGGCAAAGGGTAAAAATGCTGTATTGCTTTGCATATTCCGCAACATTTCTATCCAGACCGGAAATTTCATAGGAATACATTTCACAGTAGGTAGCCCAGCCTTCGCTATATCCACCATAATTTAGCATACTTCGAATTGGGTGGGGATTTTGCTGGTTGAAGTAAACACTTTGTAGCAAATGACCCGGATAGCTTTCGTGTGCAACAGTAGGATAAATTTGTGACAAATCATATTCGTCATTTCCATTGATATATACACTGTTATTTTCATAATTATCAATGGCGGGTGTGAGATAAAAAGCAGGGCTTAAATGATCCTCTAAGGATTCATGGACGTATTTTACCGTGCAATTTACCGGTTCTAGAGCTGGGAAATCTTCTTCCACTTTTTTGGTTAGGTAAGGAATAATCTCCTCGGGATTAGTCATAGGAAATTTCATATTAACAAAGTCCTCAAAAATCCCATTATCGTTTTGATAGAGATTGTTCATTTTTAGAGAAGCTTGGTAAGCTGTTTCACTTAGGGCTTTTTTCATTTCCTTGATGGACTTGTTAGAACCGCTAATAGACTTTGCAAGAATCTCATAGTATTCCTTTCCATCTGGCATAGAACAGGTTCCTTCATGGACTCTTCCGGTACTCTTTAATTCCTCTAAAAGAGTAATTAAGTCCTCATAGGCAGGAATCACAGAGTTTAAAATTGCATTCTTATTTTTCTTTTTAAATTCCGTTTTTTCTTTCTCAGTTAAGCCTTCATAGGCATCAATTCGGTCATTAAATATGTCAATTAAATAGTTTTTCTTTGGATTTTTAACAAATGTTTTACATTGATCAATAATATTATTGGCAGTATCTTTGCTCATAAATAAGCCTGCTTTTGATTTCTCTCTTTCAAATTCACCGATTTTGGAAAAATACTCAGGAACACATAAAAGCAGGTCTAAATAATGTGCAATATCTTCCTTTGTATAGAAATTATATTCTGCAAGAAGAATGGGAAGCTGTGCCTGAATACCTGTGGTACTGCCAAGAACTTCACCATAAAGGAGATATTTTTCCTCCGTTCCTGTTATTTTATAATAGTCTGCTAAAATATCATAAATAAGCTGTTGCTCTTGTGTTAGGGCATTATAAGGAAATTCTGTTAACTTCTTGTATGTATTCTCTACCGTAATTAGTTCTTCCTTCATGTGATCAATACTATACTCACCAAAGGTAGGTGTAAAATTTGTAATGCCATAATCCTGAGGCTTAGACAAAGTGTAATTTAATGTAATGCTGTCAGACTGCACATCTTCAATAAATAATTGATCTAGAAAATTATCAAAGTCTTCCTGTTGTTCTTTCTTCTCTGCTTCAGAAAAGTTAGTTTTCTCTGTTGTAGAGGCTGTCTTGTTGCAGCTGGAAATAGGAAGCGTCAGACTGCATATACATAGTATAGCTATAAATTTTTTTGTAAACTTTTTTGCTGTCATAAAAAACATTTCCTTTCTGTGAAACTTGCTAGTAACTGTAATGGTTATTGTAGCATATACAAAAAAAATATCCAAGCAAAATAATGTTTGAATAGATGTAACAGATTAGCCCGCCGGTTGAACTGTTACGAATAGATAAATAAAATATCACATAAAATGAGAAAAAAGACTTCGGTGATATATATGAGAATATTATATTTTTTATCAGATTTTATGATTCCACTGGTTATATTATATGTAATTGCCTATGGTTTATTAACGAAAGTAAATATATTTGATGCCTTTATAAAGGGAGCGGAGGACGGAATAAAAGTTGTTGTAGGAATTATGCCTACTTTAATTGGGTTGTTAGTAGCAATTGGCACACTAAGAGCCTCCGGTGCTTTGGAAATGATAGGAATGAAAATTGGTTTGCTTACACAGTACATAGCATTTCCACAGGAATTGGTTCCCTTGGTTTTGGTAAAAATGTTTTCATCCTCAGCGGCAACAGGTATGCTGGTGGATATTTATAAAACCTATGGTACGGATTCTCAGGTAGGTTTCATGGCATCTGTATTGATGGCATGTTCAGAAACGATTTTTTATACCATTGCAGTTTATTATAGTGTGGCAAAGGTCAAGAAAACGGGGTATACGTTACCGGGAGCACTTTTATGTACTTTGGCAGGAATTGTGGCCACCGTATTGCTTTTGGGGTAGAAATTGTGGCGAAATGATAACTTAAGATTTGATTAAATTTTTCTAAATTTCTTCTTTTTTATATTTAGATGTAATATAATGTAGAAGTCTAAAGAAAAACTAAATCCCAATTATAAGATGACTAGTTTGTAATGGTTTAGGTAGTGGAAATCACCTTGCTGATTGCCACATAACAATATCGTATATTTTGCTGGTTGCAAGTCCACCGAAAACATTTTCCGGATTTTACATGGACTTACAACGTAATAGAACAGCCAATGGACTGAACTGTTATGAATAATTAGGGATTGTTTAGAGGAAAGAGAGGAGATTATTATGGCTAAGATTAACCCGGATGATGTTATCATTGACGAAGCCGCAGAGAAATTTAAAAGTGCATTTGGAAAAATTGCAGTTATTTTTGTAGGTGTTATATTATTCTTTGTATTGTTATTTGATTCTTTTTATACAATAAAGGAAACAGAAACAGCTGTTATCACAACCTTTGGACGGGCCACAACCAATCAGAACAAGGGGCTTCAGTTTAAAATTCCATTTATACAAAAAGTGACAAAGGTAGACACTACTGTAAGAGGTTTTACCATTGGCTATGAAGAAAATAAAGATGGGACAACTACAGATGTGGAGTCAGAATCTGTTATGATTACATCAGATTATAATTTTGTGGATGTAGACTTCTATATTTCTTATGAAGTAAAAGATCCAATTAAGTTTTTATATGCATCTGATGAACCAGAGAAGATATTAAAAAATATTGCTATGAGCAGTATCCGTTCTACTATGTCAGCTTATTCTGTAGATGCGGCATTAACAACGGGGAAGGCAGAGATTCAGAGCAATATAAAGCAGATGATTATTAAAAAATTAGAGGAAGAAGACATTGGAATTAGTTTGGCAGATGCATCTATGCAGGATGTAGAGCCACCAACAGAGGAAGTACAGAATGCTTTTAAAGCAGTTGAAACAGCTAAGCAGAACAAAGAGTCTTCTATCAATGATGCCAATAAATACCGTAATGAGCAGATTCCGGCAGCAGAAGCGGAGGCAGATAAGATCCTTCAGGAGGCAGAAGGAGAAAAAACCTCAAGAATTAATGAGGCAAAAGGTCAGGTTGCTCGTTTTGAAGAAGAATATGCAGAGTATGAAAAATATCCGTTAATTACAAAACAGCGTATGTTCTATGAAACCATGGAAGAATTGCTTCCTAACATGAAGGTTATTATTGATGATGGTAGTGGCAGTGTGCAAAAATACTACCCGGTTGAAAGCTTTGCAAACATAACTACTGAAGGTTCTAAGTCAGATAAAGAATAGGGGGATAGCTATGGGAAAAAGATTAAAAAAGTTGATGATTGGTTTGGTAGTATTTTTTGTAGTCATAATTGGTTTTAATATGGTTACTTATACAACAATGGAAAATGAATATACAGTAGTAAAGCAGTTTGGAAAAATTAAAAAAATCAATTCTTCCGCAGGATTACGGGTTAGAATTCCTTTTATACAAACAGTAAATTCTATTCCAAAGAGTATGCAGTTCTATGATCTACCTTCTTCAGATGTAATTACATCCGATAAGAAAACAATGATAGCCAATGCGTATGTAATTTGGGAAGTCACAGATCCAAAGCTATTTACCTCGTCTTTAAATGCAAATACTTCTATAGCAGAAGGACGTATTGATGTAATTGTATATAATGCTATTAAGACAACAATTTCTAATATGACACAGGAAGAAGTAATTGTAAGTAGGGATGATAAGATAGAAGTATCTACCGATGATGCTGCCTTAGATGATGTAGAAATTAATGATATTACAACAGAAAATGGTGAAGTTGTAGAAGCAGATAAGATAGAAAAACCTGAGGTAATCGCAATTTCAAAGAAATTATTAGAATGTGTAGGAACACAATGTGATCAGTATGGTATTCGTATTAAGAATATTGAGATTAAGGTACTAGATTTACCGGATGAAAATAAAGAAGCAGTATACCAGAGAATGATCACTGAGAGAAATAATATTGCGGCGGCATATACAGCACAGGGACATTCAGAAGCGCAGATTATTAAAAATACTACAGATAAAGAAGTAAAGGTAATGAAATCAGAGGCTTCCGCATCTGCTGACAAGATTATAGCAGAAGGTGAAGCAGAATATATGAAAATTTTATCTGATGCATACAATAACCAGAAAAAAGCAGATTTTTATATTTATTCAAAAGCCTTAGATACGGCAAGAGAATCTTTAAAGGATGGAGAAACTACATTATTCCTTGATAGTGATTCGCCAATTGCACAGATATTTCAGGGGAAAAATTAAATAGAATGTTAAAGTTAACCAGTTAGATTATGGGTAGTTTGTAAAATGATGTAACAGGTCAGCCATTTGGCTGACCTGTGTTTTACGTTCTAAAGATAATTCTAGGGAAAACACAGCTTTCCGTAACTAATTATTATAACTTAGATGCTATCATTTCTGTAGGTTATAGAGTAAATTCTATTCAAGCTATACAGTTTCGTATCTGAGGCAGTCGTCTAGACTCCACAAAATCTTTTGTGTGACAATCCATTTTACTTTTTTTCATGTAAAGGAGTTCCCTCAAATGCAGTTCTATCTAGATTTGTGATATCCGATAGGAGTTTCAAATTGAAAGTTTTCAATAACAATAAAAAAATTTTTTGAAAAATAAAACTTTTTTTTACATTAGTTGTCTTAGTTGTAGAAATGAGGTGAGAAACTTGAAAAACAATTCATGACGAAAGGAAGCACATAACGGAGCCGTAACAAACAAAAAAATATCAAGTGGCAATTCGTTATGTAATATACTATAATGAAAAATTGTGATACAACGTAAATCTTAAATTTTTATTAATAAAACACATATTTTTTATGTGTTTTTCAGAGAAAGATAACACAAAGAAAAAATTAAAGTTGATAGGAGAAAAAAGATGAGAAATAATTTAGTAAAAAACAAAAAGATGAGAAAGAAAATAATAGCAGGTGTAATGTCTGTGACTGTGGCAATGGCAATGGGAACTTCAATGTTAGCGCCAATGGAGAATGTATTTGCGAGTACGTCTACATCAATGAATAATACGTTTGACACTGCAGAAGAGTTGGCATTTAATACTACTATAGAAGAGGAATTGACAGATACGGATAATGTTCGATATTACAAATTTACTTTAGATGGTGCAGGTGAATTGAACATTAATGCTTCTGGTAATGGTGACAGCAAAAATTTTAAAATATATGATGAAAATCGCACAGAGGTTTATGAGTGTGGTTGCGGGTGGGGAACCCCAAATATGACAACTGGTAGTGTCTATTTAACAGGTGGAACCTATTATTTGAAACTTGAATCAAATTGTTATGTTACTTTTACTGCTACAAAGGATTCTCTTATGGAAACTTTAACAGAAACACAAACTGAAAATAATGACAGTTTTGAGGATGCCTATGTAATTAGCACATCAAAACAGTATAAAGGTGTATTAACATATAACGATATAGAGGATTACTATAAGTTTGAGTTGCCTACTACTGGAACTGTCAATGTGAATATAACGAATGTTGTAGAGTCTAATGCTACGATTACGGCTATAGCAACAATCTATGATGATTCTAATACTTTAGTGTATTCACGAGGCTGTCAAAATGGTGAAACAATAAACGAAGATGTGGTTTTGTCATCTGGAACCTATTATTTTGAAATGATTAGAAATAATACTAGTGGAAAAGGTAAAGGTTGTTATTCCTTTAAACTGGATTATAGAATGAGTTCTCCAGCTATTAGCAGTGTAACGAACTCAGGTAAGAAAAAAATGACAATTAAGTGGGGTGAAGTAGATGGGGCAGACGGATATGAGCTTCAGTATTCTAAAAATAAGAATTTTAAATCTGGAGTTATCAAAAAAACACTTAAGTCCACAGCTACAAAAGCGTCATACAGAAAATTATCAAAAAATAAAACTTATTATGTAAGAATGCGCTCTTATGTAAAGGTTAATGGTCAAAAAAAATATAGTGGTTGGAGTAGCAAGAAATCTGTTGTAATCAAGAAATAAAAGATGAACGGCTCATAATTTACAATGGTTATATCTATTAAATTAGAAAGAATAACCTCTAAACTACAATCTCAAACTTCTCACATATATGATACTTCACTGTTTAAAGTGTGGGAAGTTTGGGTAGAAAGTGATAACTTGATACGACAGACCCCTTCTTTGGTTATTTTCGGCTATAAAAATGAGAAAAACAAGAATAGGAGATCGGAAAATGGACTTTACAGAAGCAGTAGCTCTTGCAAAAGCGGGTGAAGAAAGAGGTTTTGGATATTTGTATGCAAATACGCAGGAAAGTAAGTATTTTCTTGCTCTTAAGTATATGAAGAATGAGGAAATGGCGAAAGATGTAATGCAGGAAGCGTATATAAAGGCATTTAGTCATTTAGAACAGTTAAAGGAACCTGAGAAGTTTTCTACATGGTTTGGTAAGATTGTAGTAAATACGGCAATAAACAAGTTGAAGAAAAATAGAAGAGAAGAAACGATATTCTTTTCGGATTATATAAATGAAGATGGTGAATGCTATGAGTATGACCCAGAAGATGAAAACATAGAGTATCAACCGGAGATTTCCTATACCAAAAAAGAGACACAGGAATTTGTGCGCTTATTACTTGATGAACTGCCATATGAACAAAGATTATGTATTTTGATGTTTCATTTAGAAGGGGCATCTATTCGTGAGATTGCAGATACTATGAACTGCTCTGAGAACACAGTAAAATCCAGATTAAACTATGGAAGAAAAAATCTGAGTATAAAAGTAGGACAATTGAAGGAAAAAGGTTACCAGCTTTACAATGTTGCACCTTTGCCATTGTTGCTTATACTTCTTCGTTCTGAAGCACGAGCTATGGAAGAAAGTGGTGAATTGGCAGTGGCAGGAAGACAGATTGAAAAAGCAGTGTTTGACCAATGGTTGCGAGTGATACAGAACCCCATACAAAATCCAACTGATGGGATAAATACAGTTGCAAAATCAAGATTGCTACAGACTACAGCAGGAAAAATTGCAACGGTTGCAGTTGTCAGTATATGTATTTTAGGTGGTGTTGCGTATTATAAGAGTACACAGCCAAAATCAACTAATGTGCAACCAAAAACCACAGAAGCTAGTATCCAGAAGACAAATGTTCCAATTTCAACAACGGTAGCTTCCATCAAGCTAAGTGAAAGTCCTGAAGCAGAAACTACGACTATAAAAGATATTTATACTGAGGTGTTACAGTCTGTTCAGAATCAGGAAGCTGGGTATGCGTTTTCGGAGCCTAATGAATATATTAGAGATTATATAAACCAATATTATGCAGATGATGCCCATATGAAAAAGTATTTGGAGGGGGAATACTATTATTCGGTAGTAGATTTGAACAAAGATGGAATTAAGGATTTGCTTGTAGGTAAACTATGCTTGTTAGATGATGTATTTGACGGAAAAGATGTTCGCATTTTTAGTTGTGAAAAAACAGCAAAAGGGTATCAGCTAAAGAAAATAGAAGGGGAAGCAATAGGACAGGTCTTTCATATTGCAGCCGATGGAAATGGAATATATTATCAATGGTTTTCTAGTTCTGATTGGAAATGTAGTGTACAACGAGTAACTATAAAGGATGAAAAGCTTGTGGAAAGTACGGAACTAGAAGATCTACAAGAACAGCAAATAAAAAAATTTGAAGATGCGAATCCAGCAATCAAATGGTCGGATATATCTGATTTAGACGGTCTAAATGGTTTGTAAGGTTTTCGAATAGAGGAAGTTTCTATTAGTCAAATCGCAATGATAATGAATTGTATGGATAATATAGTAAATATTGATTACATTATGGAAGAAAAAATCTGGATAGGAGAAAAAAGTGAAAAAAACGTACAAACTATCACCATAACAGAAGAATCCATTAATTTTGATGCTATAAATTTAGAACAGATTAAATTAACAAAAACCGCAATTAATTTTGCAAAGGAAAAAACAAAGCTAGAACAAAATGGAGAAGTGATCTCTGAGCAGGAGGGTGAAGCATTACTTGAAAAATGCAAAAATGAAATTAATTTAGATCATTTTCAAAATGCTTCCTGTGATTATGAATATGAATATTCCCAAGACAAACAATGTATTTATATAACTACCAATACCCAAAAAGAGAACGAACTGTATTTGTCTTATGATTTAAAAAGAGAAACGTTAACCTTATGTGAAATGGATTTTCAGAAAGTAGAATAAAAATATGCACATCATAAATTGTAGACATCTTACGAAAATTTATGCTCCCGATACCCACGCATTAAATGATGTATCTCTTAAAATAAACAAAGGAGAATATATTTCCATTACTGGTAAATCTGGCAGTGGAAAATCCATGTTATTAAATATAATAGGCTTACTAGAAGCTCCAACGGATGGAGAATTATATGTGGGTGAAACGCTTGTACATAATATGAAAGAATCACAATTAACGACCATAAGAAATCAAGAGATAGGTTATATTTTTCAATCCTTTTTTCTAGATGGTGCGTATTCTGTGTATAAAAATGTAGAAATGCCATTGTTGATAGCTGGCGTGAAACGAAGAGAGAGAAAAGAACGTGTACTAGAATGCTTACATAAAGTTGACTTGTTAGATAAAATTCATACACAGGCAAAAAATCTATCTGGTGGACAACAACAAAGAGTGAGTATCGCAAGAGCTCTTGTAAATACACCAAATATAATTCTTGCAGATGAGCCTTGTGGAAATTTAGACAGCCAAAATACAGAAAATATTATGAAGATTTTTGATACCCTACATAGAGAGGGAAAAACTATAATTTTGGTAACACACAGCCAGGAAGAGGCGGATAGAGCTTATCGAAAAATTCAGATGAAAGACGGGAAGATTATTACGGATGAAACCAAATAATTTACTATATCTAACATTAAATGAACTTAAACAATATAAATTATTTTTTGGGATGGTCATTTTAATATCATCCCTTTTATTTTCTGTTTCTAATTTAATGGTCAGTCTTGCAACCCTATTACCTAAGGAAATCTATAAAGAATTATAAGGGGATGTGGCACGAAAGAAAATCCATACATAGTTTAGTTCTTGGGGCATAGCTTGACAGCAGGTGTTAAGCTATGCCCCAAGAACAGTAACAGTATATCATAAAAAAGCTGATATGAGAATGATTCTTGTAGATTTGTTGATATGGGTTTTGTATAATAAACAAGTAAAAGTTTGCTTATGGCAGATATATGAGGAGAGTGGGATATGAAGGAAATAGGGATTGTGATATGTAATTATAATAAAGCATCTTATGTGTGTAAGTGTATAGAAACCGTACTAGCATCAGATATAGATAATTTTCAAGTATATGTGGTAGATAATGCCTCTACAGATACATCTGTAGAAGAGATTCAAAAAAATTTTGGAGAACAAGTAGAAGTAATTGTTAATCAGGAAAATCTTGGAGGTTCAGGTGGGTTTAACACAGGAATTAAAAAGGTAGTAGAATCGGGGCATAAATACCTTATGTGCTTGGACAATGATGTACAAGTCACCAAAGATGCAATTAGAAATTTATATGAATTTTTAGAGGAACATAAACAGGTAGGAATGGTAGGCTCGAAGGTATATCATTTACAAGAACCAGAATATGTACAACAAATGGGGCTGTATATACATTTTGATAATTTTTCAGCAGAAACCATATTTGCGGATGTGCAGGATAATTCGCAAATACCAGATGTTGTTTATTGTGATACAGTTGCTGCTTGTTCCCTTATGATGCCGGTAAGTGTAGTAAAAGAAGTGGGAATGATGCCGGAGGATAATTTTATTTACTGGGATGATATGGAGTGGGGATATAAGGTGAAGCTTGCAGGTTATCAAGTAGCAGCCTATGGAAAGTCAAAGGTATACCACGAGATGAGTGCAAATGTAAGAAGGGAAAACACATTTGCTACCTATTATTTGTGGCGTAATCGAATGCATTTCTTTATGAAGTATACTAAGAGAGAGCAGTGGGAGAGAATGAGTATATGTCAGTTGAGAAGTGTATTTGACAGCTTTTACGAAAGCATGTATCGGGAGGAGCATAGCCAGGCACAAACCATAATGGCGGCATTTTTAGATGGATTGATGCTTGTTAGAGGAAAAGCAGAAGAAGGAAGAATATTAAAAAATTTACAAAAAAAAGAAAGATTTATTTCTTTAATAGAAAATACGGATAGTATTTATGTAGAAGATGAAGCAATGAAAGAACAGATACAGAAGATAAAACCGGACATAAACTTTGTGGAGAAAGAAAGAGCAGGAATAGCTATTCGTACCTGTGAATATATTATGGATGTGAAAGATTTTTCTATGGAATATATTTATGTGGATTGTTATTGGAATGTAATGGCAGATGAGAATGACATAGAAGCCATAAAAGAATATGCGTATAGTTTACAATTATTTTTATATACGTATCAGGGATTATTCCTTTCACAAATGGAGAAGCTAAGAGTGGAGACTGAAAATTAGAAGAAAGCTCCATGATTGGAGAAAATAGATGTGAAAATTAACAAAAAAATAGGTATAAAAATAGTTTTTTTTGTTGAAAATATTTGCAAAAAGATAAAAATATGATATAATAAATCTAAATTTATGAAACAGCTTCAGCTTAGGTATTCTTTCATTTATAGGAAAGAGGCTAAACTGTATTGTTGGCTGAATATGGGGCATTTTGAAACAAATTGAGGGATGCAGGGCTTCAAGGATTGGGAGAACATTGATAGCTTTGCAAGACATAAGGAGGGCTTATATATGATGGAGAAAACATTAGCATTGGTAAAACCAGACGGAGTGGAACAGAATCATGTGGGGGAGATTATTAACTTTTATGAGCAGGCAGGCTTAAAGATTTTAGCATTGAAGATGATTCATGTGAATAAGGAATTTGCACGCCAACACTATATTGATTTGAAGGATAAACCCTTCTATCAGGAACTGGTTGATTTTATTTCAAGAAGTCCTTTGGTTGCCATGATTTTAGAGGGTGAAGGAGCTGTGGATCTTGTAAGAAAGGTAAACGGTGCTACAGACCCGGCGGAAGCAGTAGAAGGAACAATCCGTTACAAGTATGGCGGTGGGAAGACAGATAACACAGTGCATGGGTCTGATTCTGTGGAGCATGCAAAGAGAGAGATTTCCATGTGGTTCCCAGAATTTTTGGACTCATACTTGGATGATTAGTTTATGAGGATATAAGAGACTGTTAACCACACGGTCTCTTTTTGTTCCTTTATAGGAAAGTTCGTCCTATAAAGCAAAAAACGCGACCCGAGGATGTGCACACACATATTTTACTTAACGAGGTACGAGTTTTAGTAAAATAGCGTACAGAGTAGATGCGTAAGGAATATTGTTGCAAAAGGCATGCA
>JAFQAU010000122.1 GCA_017399885.1 Lachnospiraceae bacterium | reverse complement strand
TTTTATATGAACCATTCTTTAACTTTTCAATAGGCTTACTAAAGTCTTTTGTTCTAATGATGTCATTCGTATTGATTCCTCTTTTATAATCTCCTTTGTGAATATAGCAGTGTAGGCAACCATCACTACATTTTTTACATCCACGCCACGGGTTCCACATTGACATTACTTATCCCACCTCAAATCTTGAAATCTTTCATTTAAAATCTTAATATGATTTTCCATAAAATAACCCCTTCCATGTATGTATAACAATTCTTTTCTAAAATTGAATTTGCTTACTCAGTATTTTGCAAATATGCAAATTGAAGTTTTTAATTCTACCAAATTTCCCCTTATATTAAACAACATAGCGGCACAAGATACCCTCGGTTATCATATCGCCTCCACTACATTCATAAGGAATTTCTTTCTCATCTTTGAAACCGAGTTTATGTAATACATTTGCCGAGCTGCTATTTACTTTTGCATAGGTAGTAATACACTCTTTCATACCAAGCTCTGTCTTGGCAAAACTCATTACAACCTTCATTGCCTCTGTAATATATCCGTTCCCCCAAAACTTCTTTCCAAGATTATAGGAGATGTCCCAATGATTTTCATTATCTTCGTCATTATAAAAAACAAGACAGGTACCTATTATTTCTTGTGATTCTTTCAGAATAATAACCCATCTCTTCCATTTTTCATTTTCAATTTGTCCTAATTCAAATTCTACAAATTCCTGCGCTTCTGCAATATCATTACTTGCTTTCCACCACATATATCTTGAGACATCTTCATCCTGCATCCAACAATCGAAAATGTCTTTCACATCTGTCTTCTGTACTTCTCTAAGGATAAGTCTTTCGGTTTCCATTCTTGGTGTTATCATGACTTTTTTCTCCTCTCCTACTATTTTATTCCCATGTTAATAAAATTGAAGTTGTGATACTATTTTATAAATAATCACACACCAAATTCAAAGCTTTCATTTCTGATGGGGCATATAGCCCCACCAGTTCTGTTTTGAAGCACGTTACACAAGTTGTCCCGGTAATTTCAATTTCTCTTTATATGGAAATTGCTTATCAAACTCCGCCGCTTTCTCTTCATCCACGAAATATCCGGATGGCGTAGCATATTCGCCTGTTATACCATCTAAATACCTCGGAATCAGCTCTTTGCATAAGAAGAATGAGGCATCTGCACCCTCTGGCAATCCGTGATAACGAATCCCGTATTCCGATGCATATGTAAAACCACTTTTTCCATAAAAGTCAATATTACCTTCAAAGCACAATGCTCCTGCACCCATTTCTTTTGCTTTTTCCATAGAATAATCCAACAAAATCTTTCCATATCCTTTGCGTTTTAAATCCGTTGCAATACAGATTGGTCCCATGGTCATAATCGGAATTTGCTTACCATTATCCGCATTTATGCATGCTCTCACAAAAATGTTCTGTCCAATGATTCTATTATCCTGTTCCATAACAAAGTCAAGCTCCGGAACAAAATCTTTATCACGACGTAAGCAATGCAGTACATAATGCTCTAAGCATCCTGGACGATACACATTCCAAAAAGATTCTCTTACTAAATTTTCTACTTCTGCATGGTCTGCAGGTGTTTCCAAACGTATCATATAGTCATTTTTATTCATTATTTTTTCCTCCTGATGATTGTTGACTGCAATACTGGGAGGTTACGATTTGATTGTTTCTCATAACCTCCCGGTTATGCTACAATCTCCAATGTGTTGTTTTTTCTCAAACAGCAATCTCCTTAAAATAATATTTATAATCAAGCCTTTCGGCAGGATTAACGAAAATAACTAATCATTTTTCAAATTCTTTAGTGCATTCTTAATAGAAATTGGATTTCCATAACGAAGGGTTCCCATACGGTAAATCTTTGCAGCAAGACATCCTACTCCAATGGTGGATATTACCAAAATAGCAAAGGACACTGCGATTTCCCATACTTCCACATTCCCCATGGCAATTCGAACAAACATTGCCGAATAGGAACTGATTGGAAGGAAGGAACACACTTTTATTAAAATACCATCCACATTATCAAGCTGGAACAATACTACAAAATACACAAGCATCACTATCATCTGCATACTTCCGGTAGATTTATTCACATCTTCTGTCTTTGAAACCAAGGCTCCAAGTGCACCATATAAGAACGCATAAAACAAAAATCCACCAATGCCAAACATAGCAAATGCCCATAGTACATTTGTAGGAATATTCAAAACAGAATCTAAAGCACCTCCCCATGCATCCCGATTAATCTGGTAGCATACAAGTGCAGTGGCAAGAATAATTCCTACCTGCAAGAAAGCTGCTACCGCTCCGGAAAGCACCTTTCCAAACAGCAAATATTTGGAATCAATACTGGTAACCAAAACTTCAATGGCACGATTGCTCTTTTCACTGGCAACAGACGTAGCTATCATCACACAATACATTACAATAATCATAAAGATTACTATAACAAGTGCATAAGAATACCAATAATTATCACTGGCATCTTTTCCAAGAACTTCCTGTTCATATTCCACCGGTGCATCGTAATTAGCTGAAATTTCCTGAAAATCTAAGTTTTTCTCCTGACAATATATCTGCTTATGTAATACAGTCATAACCTGCTGAAATACTGTGGCATCTCCGCCAAACATGTGATTATTCCAAACCAAATATCGAAAATGGCTATCATCTTCCACAACATATCCTGCCTCAATTTTCTCTTTTTCAAGATCCTCTTTCATGGATTTTTCGTCTGAATAATTCACAAATTCTACATCTTCATAGTAGGACTCCAAAAGGCTCCTGTCTGCAAAATATCCATTGCTGTCTAACAATCCATAACGACTTTTTTCTTCTTCCTCATCTTCTGCATCTTCCTTATCCTCTTCCTTCGTTTGCTCTATGGAAGTACCAAGAGTATCCGACATATCAATCACGTTTGGAACAAACATCACCACTCCAATAATAAGCGCAATCAAAATGGTAGAAATTACAAAAGATTTATTTTTTACATAGTTTCTTAATTCAAATTGAAATACGGTTGAAAATCGTCTCATTTTAGTCCCCTACCCTTTCTACAAATATGTCGTTCAACGATGGTTTATAGGTATCAAACTGTTCAATCTCTATATTTTTTGCAAGGATTTTTTCTAAAAGTTCTCTTCTTGTCTTACCCTCTGCCAATTTCACAATAACTGCTTCTTTTGTCTGTCCATTGACTGTAAGCACATCCGACAACTGTTGTTTACAATATTCTGAAAATTCTTCTACTGTTCTTTCGGTATCCTTTAACACAAGGCGATTTTTTCCATAAGAACGTTTGATTTCATCCAAATTTCCTTCTAATACTACTTCTCCCTGATTGATAATCACAATATCCTCACAAAATTGCTCTACATAACTCATCTGATGACTGGAGAAAATCACAATCTTTCCCTGTTCAATCAACTCTTGTACTACTTCCTGCAAAATTTGTGAATTAACCGGATCTAACCCACTAAATGGCTCATCTAATATGACAATTTCCGGATCACACACCAAAATAGATGCAAGCTGTACCTTTTGCTGATTTCCTTTTGACAATGTTTCTAACAATTTATTTTCATACTGTGCTACTTCCAAACGTTCCAGCCATTTTTTTGCATTGGCTATGGCTTTCTTCTTTGGCACATTTCGCAGCATCGCAAGATACACCATCTGTTCAATGACTTTTCTTTTTGGATATAATCCTCTCTCCTCCGGCAAATATCCAATCTGATATTTCCCCGGCACAAAGGTTTTTCCATCCATCAAGATTTCTCCTTCATTGGCACGAAAAACATCCATCAGGATTCGAATAGTAGTCGTCTTTCCCGCGCCATTTCGCCCTAATAACCCTAATGCTCTCCCACTTTCCACCGAAAAAGAAATACCATGCAAGACTTCTTTTCCGCTAAAGGATTTTTTCAAGTTTTTCACTTCTAATTTCATAAAATTCTCCTTTCCTGTTCCACATTTTCAAAGCAAAACGCCCCCTTCATAAGGTAGATACCTAAGATAATGTACCTTATACACTCAAATGTAATTTTCAATACATCTTATTCCATAATCATGTTATGTAACGTTTGTTATATTATATATCTATATATTTTTTTCGTCAACATAATTCTACCTAAATCGATTATTCCTCGCAACACGATAGCATTTGGAATACTTATAAAAATTCCGGAATTGCTTTTGCCACAAGATTCCATAACAATTCGTGCGCATCCGCGGGTCGCGTTTTTTTGCTTTATAAGACGAACTTTCCTATTAAGATTAGGGTGTCAAAAGCTTGTATTTTTTTTAGCAAAAAAAGAAGTGGCCAAAACCACTTCCATTTTTTTCACAAGTATTCGTAAATTTTCCTATTTGGTTTTACTACTACATCCGAATTTAGTCTGGGTGTTTCTAACTCTATACCTCTAATATAGATAAAATTTCAATTTTTCATGCTTACTGCATACAATAAATTTCTATAGCTTTATTCGTAAATTCTGCAGTACCAATTCCACCAACTTTATCAATATTCTCTGTAAACTCTCCTCCACCAGAATACATTTTACCAAGGCTACTTAATATTTCATTTGTACAATGGTAGAAATGTTCAGAAATATAATCCTGTAATTTCTTAACCTGAAGCTGTACTCTTTCAGCAGCCGGGTCCATGGAAGCCATCTGACCAAACTCTGCAAATAATTTCATGAAATCGTTCATCATTTTCACTTGTTCTTCATCTGTCCACTGGGAAGCTTTCTCTTCAAATTCCTTGTATTCCGGAGTCTTTCCCCACTGTTCCTTTGCACGATTGGAATATTCATCAATCTTTTTTGTATCAAATACTGTAAAATCCATTTGTTTCACTCCTAACATTTTTATTCCTCGAGCGAAATGAATAAGATTTTCAAGATGCTCTTTTCTCATAGTAAGCAATTTAATCTGTTGTTCTAAAGCTTTGTTCCTATCAAAATTAGGGGCATCTATTATTTCTTTAATTTCCTTTAAGGGAAATTCTAATTCCTTAAACAGTAAAATCTGCTGCAGCCTTTCTAAGGATGTATCGTCATACAACCTATATCCTGACTCTGTATATTCGCTTGGTTTTAAGAGTCCTATGGTATCGTAATATTGAAGAGTGCGTATACTCACTCCCGTCATTTTACTTACCTCATTCACTGTCATCATTAGCATTTCCTCCTCTCGATAAGCATATTCTAAACTATTACGTTACGTAGGAGTCAATAGTTTTTTTAATCTTAAAAGCATCAATGGGCAGACTGTTTGCAAAAAAATACGGGAACGCTCTGTTTATATAGGTTCCCGTACTTATAGCTACTATTCAATTAATTACGTCACACAAAATTTACCGGCATACAAAGCGTTTCAAGTATACTGCCAAATTAGAATTATACTTTTTTAAATCTCTTCACTTCATCGCCTAATTGTAAGGAAATTCTTTCACTCTCAGCAGTTTCTTCCTTAATCTGTCCAAGTTCCTTAACTAAAGTTCCCACACTCTCCGCAACGGCTACAATACCCTTTGCATTTTCATCAACTGCAATTGAAATATCACTAATACCTGTGTTCATAGATTGCATCGTTCCGGAAATAGTATTCGTATTGGTTGATATAGCATTTAAGATTTCATTAACATTATTTGCATCTTCCTTATACTTTGTCACTACAACTACAAATCCATCATAATCTGTCATAACTTTATCGTCAATGAATGTCATCAATTTTTCTGCACTACTAGCTAATTTATTTACCGCACCTATAACCATATTACTGATTTCTTGAATATTATTTGCAGTAGATGTACTGTTATCTGCCAAACCACGAATTTCATCTGCCACAACTGCAAATCCTCGTCCTGCTTCTCTGGCACGGGCCGCTTCAATGGAAGCATTTAGTGATAATAAATTTGTTTGACTTGCAATATCTAAGATTTCCCCTGTAAGTTCTTGTATTTTTTCTACACTACGGCTTTCCTCTACAGCCTTCTTCAACGTATAGCGCATTTCCTCAATAATCTCACTTGCAGATTTCTTACCGGCTAAAGTATCTCTATGCATATCCTCCGCACGAATCTGAATCTCTGCAACAAGATCAACTCCCTCATCTACTTGCTTACCTACATTTGCAATCTCTGACACAACATTACTATTGCCCGTTACCAAAGTTTCCAATGTTGCTGCAATCTCTTTCATACTTGCAGACATCTCCTCCATTGATGCAGAAACATTATTTGCATTATCACTTGATCCGGCCAATTCCACTCGTACCTTTTCCGCCGATATCATCATATTATCAGATTCTGCCTTTAATTTCTGCATAATAAATTGCAACTGCTCCATAAAACCATTAATACCTATGGTCATTTGTCCAATTTCATCTTTTGACTTTACAGAAATTCTTTCTGTCAAATCCCCTTCATTATTAGCTATTTTCTCAACCAGAATTCCTAACGTCTTTCCTGCTAACTTCGCAGGTTTTGCTATCATAGTATTTACAATAACAACAGCTAACAAAAGTACCACTACAAAAAATCCCATTCCAATAAGACTAGCCTTATCAGCACTATCAATTTCGCTAGCTGTAATTGTATTTATATTGGCCTGTTTTACTTTTATTATCTCGTCATACTTATCTTCCGCTTCCTGTACAGGAGCCTTGTGTACATTTTGTACATTTACCCTTTCAAATACAGCATCATAATCTCCTTCCAAAGCGCTATTTCGTATCTCATTTATAAACACAAAAAAGGTATCTGCTGAAACGCTGTGGAAGCTTCACTCTTTGCTTCTTGCATCTGCATATAAACATTCATTGTGGTATTGTTACTATCAATATCCTTTAATGAACTTTGATTTTGTAACAACACAAATGCAAACACTGAAATAAATAACCTGCCATAGAACCTTTTTTCACTAGATACTTACGTGCATCCTCATAGCCATCTTGTTCATCATATTCAGCAAATACTTCATCAGCTATTCCCATTTCTTCTAATTCTTTTGTTCCAACATCTCCAAGATAGGCACAATAGTCTTTACAACATGCCAACCAATACTCGCCCTGCCAACTCATATAACCAGGGGTTCTACAATAAAGTTCTTCACGTTTACTATCATCATTTACCTTAAAATCCTCAGCTGCTTGAACAAACTCTCCGTCAAACTTTTTTGAAGCTTGCCCTGATGCGATACATTCTGGACACAAACATTCTTCATCAATTCTATATTAGATTTACCACCTGAATTTGGCGCAATATAATTCAAATCTATATCATCTCTAACAAGTGCCAGCTCATCACAAATCATCTCGGTCTTTAAATTGGCATTTTTTAAAACCTTATATTGGACGCGTGCTAATCTTGTTGACAGATTACTATGGATTGGCAGTCTGCCTTTTATAAAATATTAGTGGAATATAAGGATTTTACATGGTACAATCCCATCTTTGACAGTTTGTTAAAAATAAAATCGCTGTAAACCCAGTAAATATGGGCACTACAGCGATTTTTTTCTCTGTCACGGACTATAGTAATTTATTCTTTTCCTTTACTTTTTTTCTGAATTGTTTTCATCTGACTT
>JAFQAU010000121.1 GCA_017399885.1 Lachnospiraceae bacterium | reverse complement strand
GGGTATCCTTCATATATGTCTAGCGACCTTTCATCGTTTGGTTGTAATTCCCATATTAATACAGGCACCTCATATCCTTCGAATCTTTCTATTGATGCTGGACCATCGAATAATAATCTCCAATCTTTTAGTACGGATGTTCCCACCACTTTCGCAGTGGGACATCTTCTTGCCATTTGGCTTTCACTTAAGTTGCTTCCATATGCTATGTAGTATCTTTTCATTATTTCACCCCCTCTCCATTTGTTTCAGTTTCTTCTACCTTTTCAGTGTATCCATATCTCCAAGCTGCTACTCCATCTAGGTGTTTGTATAGGTGTTCCCTACAGGCTTTGAACTCATCTCCTATTAATCCTATTCTATTTAGGTATGTTCTCATTGCGAATTTCTCATTTTCAGTTTGTGGTTTTCTTGATGATGCACCTCTTTGTGTTAAGGCTTGATAGTTTAGTGCTAGTGCTAGTACCACGTATGCTCTTATCTTTCCTGCGTGTAGTTCCCCATTAAATCCTCTTAACTCTACTGTGTGGTTTCCTGTGAAGTAGCTATGTAGGTTTAGGAAGTGGTATCTACTTTCGTGGTAGTGTTCTGTTGAGAACCCGCCATATCCTTCGTACCATATTCTTCTTATTGCTTCTTTTGTTTTAGGTCTTGTTGTTTTAATTCTTCTTACTAGGTTGTCATCCATTTTTTTGCACCAGTGTAGTCTTTGTGGTGATATTTGTAGTGCCTTATATAATAGGTCATTTTTACTTGCTATTATGTTTATGAAGTTTCTTATCGATTGTGGTGTATGTGGTTCTCCATCTAGGTGGATGTGTATTCCACAATTTAGTTCTGGTTTTGATATTGCACCTGCTTTTCTTAATGCTCTTACTATCTCTTGTAGTTTTTCTATGTCTTGTCTGTATGTTAGTATTGGGCTTACTAGTTCTACCGAGTAATCTCCACTTGCACTTACATAATTGTTTCCACTCTTTCTTCTTGTTCTGATGCTTCCATCTGACATTATTGTCCATTTTCTTCCATCTGCTTGTCTTACTTCCCATTTTCCATAGAAGGTACCTACATAATTTTTTGTGCCTCCTATCGTTGCTGCTACTATTGTAGCCGCATCGCTTCTAGTGATTCCTGTCATTTCTATTTCTATTCCGAATCTACTTTCTAGCATTTTTTCCTTTATTTCCATACCATTTCCTCCTTTGGCAACACAAACATTACCGCGTAAGGTACACTAAGTCCAGCAAAACTTTTCACAAACTCGAAGAAACTTGCGTTATTTCTTCTAAAAGGTTCGAAAGTCCTTTTTTTGCTACTTCATATTTCTTTCTTACTCCTGCTGAAGTGATGTATTCGTGGTATTGATTTCTATAATTGGAGTTGAATTGGTGTGTAATAATGTTCCATTTTTTGTTTTCAAAATGCTTTTGTATGATTATAAATTTGGTTTCTTCATCTAATGATTCCAATAAAATATTAACTATTTTTCTATCTTGTTCTAGTTTTTTT
>JAFQAU010000120.1 GCA_017399885.1 Lachnospiraceae bacterium | reverse complement strand
CTGCCCATCCAAATGTAGTAGAAAGACTGCCACTATTCATAGTGGAAACAGTTGCCGAAAGTATAAGCATAAGGGACAGACAAAGAAAAAATGTGAGGCTTATAATACCGTAACGCTTAGGACTGCTTACAATGTCATTCAGTGCAAGGAAAGGTGTCCCAGAAAGCTTTGATTTGCTTAAACTCATAAGACTCTTTTTACGGAAGCGTTCACCCGTCTGACCATTTCGGATTGCATCAATAGGAGACATTTTCTTAACCTTTCCTGTACAGCCATAGCAGAACAGTAATATTACTGCGATAACAAGAATGGCACAGAGCATGTTTACCAAAATTGGACTCTGATTTCCGATAATAATTGTCTGCGAGGAAACGCTCATAAGCATTTCACCGAAGGGGAAACTAAGGGCAAGACCGATAGCCGCACCAATTACAGAAAGCCCCATATATTTCACAAGGTATAAGCCTCGGATTTTGAAATTGCCGATACCAATCGCCTTCATTACACCGATTTCACGAAATTCCTCGGAAAGTGTAAAGGAAATGGTAAAACGTAAAACTACAAATGCTATTATAATAAGAATAATACTTACCACCAGCAGAATACCTACCACTATCATATCAAAAATATAGCAGAATTTCATAAAGGCTCTGTCCATTGTGAGAATACTGTTATTTACAAGCGGTTTTATCTGCGTCAGAGCCGTTTTAATATCAGAAGAATATATGTAGACAAGAATACCACCGTAATATTCCTCCGTATTTTCTGCGGAAAGGAAACAAGCAAAATCCTCCTGGCTTATGATATAACGGGTAAATGACATCTGATTTGAGCCGAAAAGTGCATCCTTTATTTTACCTGCAAGAACAAATTCACGACTCACACCATTCATTTCTATGGTAAGCTTATCACCCACCTCAACCCCAAGAGCATCAGCCTTACCTTCCGTCATATAAAACTCACCTGGCTCTACTGTTTTAAGGATACTGCCATCAGAAAGAAAATAATTCATACTAGTGTCACTATGAACCAGATGGGTACCGCCCTCGATAACGATATCCTCATCCTCATAAATTAAATTGTCAGTGGTTAAATACAATATATTTTCCGTTCCATAGCTATCTACTGCACTTGCCGATCTTACCGTTTCATCAATGTCAACGGCTAGATTTTTGTTCATGGTAGCCACAAAATAATCAGGCGCATTCGCCATTTCAAAATAATTGTCCAATGCTGTGGTAACATTTATAATGTTGTTTACACTTGATGCCACAAACATAGTAGCAAGAATAATAAATAATAGAAGAATAATATTCATTGCCTTTTTTCGTTTTAAGTCTTTTTTTAATATGTTTAGATACATTTTTTTCTCCTTTCTCTTGTTTCTGAATTTATTCTACAAGACAAATTATTAAATAATCCTTAAATGCAAAACTTCAGAGTCATTAAAAATAACTCTGAAGCTTTTTTACTAATCCTATACTTTTCTAATTACTATGGTCACACAAAAAACATCTTCCTTCATCTCGGCAAAGATTTCACCATCCATTTTACGCATCAGCGTTTTGCAAATATAAAGCCCCAGACCACTCCCTTTCATACCAGTACTATTGCTTCCACGATAAAAGGAATCGAAAAGATTTGGAAGTTCCTCTTCTTTCAGATTGCCCCCCGTGTTCTCGATATGTATTAATTTACAGTCCTCTTCCTCACTAAACGAAATGCGGATATGCTTACCGTCACCATATTTTATGGCATTTTCCATAACATTTTGCAGAACCTCGACCATACGGTTCTTATCGCCTTTCACAAGACATTCCGAAACTTCATCCACTTGAAATTCGGTGTGAATTACAGACAGCTTATCCTTATAATAGCTTTCTGTAGCTTTCATAACCTCTGAAAGGTAATACTCTCCCATACTTACTTCCAAATTCAGAAAATCTTCTCTAGATGCAGTTACAATTTCATCCACGTACCCCTTTATTTCCTTCACGTTCCTGGCAATGCCCTGCAAAGCTTCGTTCTTTCTCTCTTGTGTGTCATACAAATTCTCCCACAACGCTTTCGAATACAATTCAATGGAAGAAAGCGGCGTTTTAATATCATGAGACAAAGAAAGAATCAATGTCTTTTGATCCTTTTGAAATCTAAGTTCTTTCTCCTTGTTATCCTCCAACTTTTCGCGAAGCATCTCCATTCCCCATAGGAAACGTCCAAATAACTTACTTTTTTCTTCTTTTACAGGCATGGACAAATTCCCTTTCGCCAGCTCATAGGATAAATTACTCATATTCTGAAAAGGTTTTAAGATCTTATGATACACATACATAAGCACTATAATTGTCACAGTCATCATACCCAACAATGAGATATTTATGTATAAAGGTAATCGTGAACTTCTTTCCTCTACATATTCTATTCGATATAGTTTACCAGCTATTTCTTCCACCAAATAATCGTTATCACAGGCATCTCCCACAACAAACTCTCTGATTCCTACTAACGTCTCATACTTATTTAAATTCATTGTTTCTATTTCGGAAGCATCTGATTTTTGTTCTTCTATTTCCTTAATCACACGCCTTGCTTCCACAAGATATAATCTTCCATCACTGTCATTGATTTGATAAAAATACAATCCATTAGCCAACAATATAAGCAACATCTCAACAATGACAATCCAAAATGTAAAAATTTTAAACTTACTCAAACCGATACCCTACTCCCCACTCTGTAATAATATGTTTGGGCTTTTTGGGATCTTCTTCTATTTTTTCCCTAAGCCACTTAATATGTACCGTCAGTGTTTGAATTTCCGACTCGCTGTCACTTCCCCAAACGGTATTGAACAAATACTCCTTTTTCATAGTTACATGCTTATTCTCCATTAGCAACTTTAATAGCTCAAACTCCTTTTCGGTAGCTTCTTTTTTCTGCCCATCTACATATATGAACTGTTTAACAGTATTCAATCGGATATTCCCTTCTACAATCTCTTCCTGACCATATTTTCTTTTGAAAATGCCTTTAATCTTGGCAATTAAAATATCCACATCATAAGGTTTCTCAATGTAATCATCTGCACCAAGATTTAAGCCCTTTAATTTATCATTTTTTTCCACCTTGGCACTAGCTATTAAAATATGGGTATTGGAGGTCTCCCTAATCTTAGAACAAACCGCAAATCCATCCATTCCGGGAAGCATAATGTCAAGCACAATCACTCTGGCTCCATATTTTTCATACAATTCCAAAGCTTTTTCACCAGTCTCTACTACACTAACCGTGTAATTCTCCTTACGCAAAAAATCACATAGCAAAGTGCCTATTTCTTTGTTATCTTCTACAATTAATATATCCAGCATCTTTCCTTAAGTATCCTTTCTTACTCTTCTTACACCTCAAATGAGTATCCATATTTTCATTCTCCATTATACAATGTAATAAGTCTACATTCCACCCATATTGCACCTCTCCATCTGCCAATATTTACTATCAGCTCTCCTTAATAATTTGTGGATAAATCAGTATTTTAAAGAACAACGTGAACAAGTCCACTTCAACTCCCTAAATCCCTCATTCATGAAGGACTTACTCCACTTTGCGTGCCAGATGCGTGTTGCATGCCTTTTGCAACAATATTCCTTTCGCATCTACTCTGTACGCTATTTTACTAAAACTCGTACCTCATTAAGTAGAATATGTGTGTGCACATCCTCGGGTCGCATTTTTTGCTTTATAGGACGAACTTTCCTATAAAGCAAAAAATAAACCTCGCAAAAACTTTACCGAAGTTTACTATAAATCTATTATTATACTGTATCTCCACATGGGTGCGAAAACACTATGAATGTCAAACCACCCAGATTTAGGGGTTCGCTCGTAACGAGGAACATATCCACGGCAATTTTGCCATTTTGTTCGTAGTCGGAAACTTATCATACCGATTTTTTGCCTTTTGTAACCTTATTCACAATAACTTTTCTGTTTTCAGACAACTGATACCCAGCGATAAAATCTCTATCTTCTGTCCATTTTTTTATTGCCACACGGAACTGTCCCATAAACCTCTGCGCCATACACCATTTTGCACTTTCCTAATACATTTACTTTAATAGCCATTATTATTACCTAAAATACTAGTATACAACATTGTCCCTATGGCAAAAGCAATATATTTTTTCGAAAATACTGTAAGCGATTCAAAACAAGGCGTATAGCATCACAGCAATTATATGCTACAACAGCCATACGCCTATTTCTTTAGGTGTTTCTTGTGTTTCTGTGCCAATAGGTGACGGAAGTATTCTTTTTATTTGTCACAGTCTTTACTTTTTTAAATCTATTATTCGCTTTTTGAAGCTTCTTATTATTGATTTTTTCACTGTAGTTGTGGTTTTATTCTTAGTTATCGTAATCTTTACATCTTTTTTATTTGTACTGTCGCAATAGTATAATATATATCCATCAGCCTGAATACTTGCAGCCCATTTTATAGATTCACTTTCCTTATTGTTTGTGTCAAGTAATAGTTGTCAAACGCCCATAACATACTTCCTACTCGAGAAAAACAATAACTTTAAATCATTGCAAAATATTTCAGAACAGCTCGGATAGCATCCTCTTTCTCCTCGGGCACTGTGGACTTCTTTCATTTTCTAATTTGAGAAAGTTCTAGTTTTCTCCCACTTCAATTCCACATTTCCGTTTTATTTGAGAAATATATAAACTTGAAACCTTCAAACCAAATTTTTGCAGCACATAATCCTTGATTTCCTAATAGGTCGCTTTCAAATCAGCACTAGTTGCATCCAGCTCATCCAACTCCAAATCCACCTCAATATGATCATCCGCTTTTATGAAATACAGGATCACTTTTGTATTTTCAAATAGCGCTCTAAAAATTCTTCCAGCAACGCTCTTTTAAGAAGGCACCAATAACCTCTAATGGCTCACCTTCATAATACTGCACCAATAATTTCTTAAACTCTGGAACATCCTTTTCTGGTATAACCAAAAATCCCATACCGTGTGCAATCAAATAATGATTGGCAAAAATAACCGACGCTCGCTTATTTCCATCTTTGAATACCTGCGTTTTCATACAGTACATACATAACTCAATCGCTATCTCTATTGGCTCTTTATCCTGACTTCTAATTTCATCTATTCGCTCAATAACCACTGATTCAATAGGCAATGGTGGTACATAGCTTGTTCCACCTATCTGCACAGGAATACCACGAATACGACCTCCATCATAGAAGAAACCTTCATTAACCAACTTAGCAATATGACAAAGCATATGATAATTACTTTCACTCTGAATAACATCTCTATCTAAGATAAATTCCCAGGCGTGTTTCAAGTTAAGAATCTTCTGCACATCAGTAGCCGATACTCCATTAACTTTTCCATTCTCGATAATATCCTCTGTCTGTGGAAATGTCGTTGCAACACCTTCTAACACTGCCTGATCATAAATATTTGCTTTCATATTTGCTCTGGCAAAATCCAAATTCTGTAACACTCTAGCCGAAAGTTCTTTATCCTCATAGCCAAGTGCTGCTAAATCTTTATTGATTTTACGAATGGCTTTATTTAAATCTTTACGTTCCTTGGCATTGCGCAAAAGCAACTGATACAGTTCATCTGAATATACGTCTACATAAGTAGATGTCAATTTCCCCGCTACTCGCTTACGCATATACAAGTATTTTGAACCATTTGCTTCCTTAATTTCCGGATTTCCATCATATGGCATCAGATTAAGTCTTGCCTGTATATCTGCTCTTTGCTGTAATAATTCTTGAATTTCTGAATAGTTTGCTCCCATTCATGTCACCTCTTTCTTTTTAGGGAACTTTTATGTTATTTATTATATGTAAAAGTTCCCTAATTATCAAGAATTATTTAGGGAACTTTTTGGCGTATTTTTATCACAAAAGTTCCCTATTGTTAATTTTCTATAATTGTACTTGGACTCTATCTCATAACTACCATATTTCTTGCAGTAAAGCAATTCATCTATGTGTTCCATTTTAATTCTATCAACTTCTATATCAGAAATCTCATAAGAATTATTTGCAATTTTTAAAATCATACCACCACTAGTACTATATGCCAAGGAAGCATATTTCCCTTCATCCAATGAATACGTTTGGCATATGTATTTTACAATATCTTCCGTACTTGCATACACTGATTTTACTTTTAATCTGATAAAAAAGTCATCTTCTTTGCACCTACTGTAAACTTGCTCAAGCATTAAATTCTTGGCATCGCAAATGAGTTCTCGCTCATAGTCTTTGATATTCTCTAACTGTCAAAACTATTCTCTCCCCCTATTTTTAATTAAATATCTTTCTTTTATTCTTCCAGTTGTTTCTGAATCTGTTTTATGTTATTCGCAACAATCCTTGCAATTCTTTTTGACTCTTTTTCCATAACTTCTTCATCCATCAAATCTGCACAAACATCATCAAAATGTTTGAAATCATATTTTTGATTATTTTCATTCGTAATAAATGAATAGTAAATACAACGATATCGATTATGTTGCCTTTCAACATTTAACCCTTTCATTATGGCATCTTCAATTTTTTGATTCATTCTTTTATTTGCTTTCATAAAATCCTGTTGCCTTATTTCTGCTCCGTTTTCATCAAAGTAGCTAACCAAAAATTGTAAATCATCTTCTATATACACTTCTGCTACTAATGTAATTGTTCTATTTCTAGCTTCAAATTTTGTAATTTCACATCCAAAAGACGGCTGCAAGGCACTGTAAAAATACTCTTTTGCACATTCATATTTTTTACATACAAATTTACACCCTAGCCTTTTTAATTCTTTATGTATCTCGTTTAAAAAATGGTACAATAGTTTTCCCTTTATTTTTGGTAAAGCTTGTTCAATTTGCATACAAGCTTTTAAATCTTTGCTACTTGTTACTAAGTCACAAATTTTTTCTTGCATATTTTCCTCTCCTACTATTTTCTGTAACAATATTCTATATTGCTGAATAAAACTTGATTCGATTTCATACTCCTGACAAATATGTATGCACTCTTCCAGCCATGGCAAAATATGTTCTTCAAAACTCATACATAATAACTTATTCTGTTTCATATTCCCCATACTTTGTGGAGATGGCTCTCTCCCATCTAAAGTTAAATAAATAATCCGATAATCTTCATAATTTTTTGTACACACATATTCCTCGTATCGTTCTAGCTGTCGTTTCTGATCTTCTGCATCAATTTTCAATTCTATCACAATACATTTTTTATGCTTTCCAGTAGTACGAAGAAATAGATCTATTCTCCCTTCCGAAGTATAATGTTCTTTTTCTACTTTCCATTCTTCTTTTTGAAAACTTTTAGGTACACCAAAATAAATAAGTAATTGTTGGATAAATTCATTTTTCACGCGATAATCTGTTTTAAAATTTAGAATTGTAAAAAGCATAAGCTCATGAATCCCTACTTCATCCCGTTCTGCATCTAATAAGGAAAAAATATTATAGTCTGTCCCTTCTGCATTTCTTAATTTTCGATTTTCTTCTACTATTTTACCTGCTTTTTTTATTATTTCTTTCATAGTTTACACCAGACCTTTCAAGTACAACCCCACTTGTCTTTGTATCGAGATAATATTTTTTCAAATAAATTTGCCATATGCTATTCCTACTTGAGAAAACAATAACTTTAAATCATTGCAAAATATTTCAGAACAGCTCGGAAAGCATCCTTTTTCTCCTTCGGGCACTGTGGACTTCTTTCATTTTCTAATTTGAGAAAGTTATAGTTTTCTCCCACTTTAATTCCACATTCCCGTTTTATTTGAGAAATATATAAACTTGAAACCTTCAAACCAAATTTTTGCAGCACATAATCCTTGATTTCCTGATAGGTCGCTTTCAATTCAGCACTAGTTGCATCCAGCTTATCCAACTCCAAATCCACCTCAATATGATCATCCGCTTTTTGTTGGGACAAAAGGATGTTCTGTTCTCACTTCGTTCGCCAGAACAACTGTGTCTCTAAGTTCAAACTGCGCCTTCGCTTGTTTTCACTAAGAGGACACATGTTTCCACATGAAAACTGTGTAAACTACTATTTTTGTATGGTATAATCTTACTTAATCAGCTTAATTTTAGTAAAGAAAAAATAAGCTGTCAACAAGATACTGGCACTAAATTAACTTATCACAAGTATTTCTCATAATAATAAGTCATTATTACAATGTTGACAAATGGTAGGCATTTTGGATTTTGCCTACCATTCTTTTATCCAATCCCATTCGCAATCAATTTCGCAATCTTTTCCTTGTTATTAATTGCATACTTCCATTCTTTTGGATTAGTACAGAAAAACACTTCTACTAACACCGCTGGTGCCTTCGTCTGATTTAGGATATAGAGATTGTCTCTTTTAACAATCCCTCTATCTTTAAATACTTTTGCTAACTGCTTTTGAATTTTGGATGCATACTTCTTTCCGTTTGTACTCTTATATAGCACTTCACATCCTTGTGCGGTCTTGGTTATCGCCGCATTTAGATGTAGTTCTATTACTAAATCGTAATCCGTTGCGTGTTCAATCGCTAGCTTATAAGTACGTTCGTCTGTGGCTTTTGCGAATGTTCCTTCCGGACAAACCAATCTGTTCACATCGTGACCGTTTGCTTCCAAATACTTTTTCACATATTTGGATAAGCTTTTGCAGTATTTGTATTCGTTTCCACCGCCCATCTTAGTTCCATCTGCTGAGGTAATTGCTCCACTCTTTAAGATACTATGTCCTACGGTTAGTAAAATTCTCATAAAATCATCCTTTCTTTTATAGATAATCCACTATGCAACCAAACATCTACTATTATTCTTTTCTATAAATTCCTTAATCATATCATAACTCCATCCACAATCTATTAATCCACTTACAAGGCACTCCATGGATTGCACAGCTTTTAATTCTTCTTCTGAAAAATAATCTCTTAGATTCTCTTTCGTTTCGATTCCGTATTTCTCTCTTAACTGTTTTGCATTCATACCAAATAGCACTTTATATATACAATTAGAGTATGTAGAATAAGCATGTCCATGCATTCTTTCATTTTCTTTGGATTGTTGTATCGCTTTTGTAAGTGATTGCCTTACCGCAATTCCTTTTTCTCTTTCTATTAATTTTCCTTTTAGCAATTCTTCCATAGCATTAAATTGCTTTATATATGCTAGTTTGAATCTCATTGCTTTTTCACCTGTAAATCCCATCGCTAAAAGTGTAAATCCGTCTCTTGTCATGAGATATTCCTTATATTTTCTTCCATTTTCACCAATGTATTCTGAAAGAATAAAATAATTTTCAAGGTGGAGTTCTCCCCCTTGCTGTAATTGCTCAATAAGTCCGATGTGCTTTGTTTTTCCATTTGCATCTTTCTGCCCTTCAATAGCACGTATTACCTCTTTGTGCTCTTTCTCAAATGTTCCAGCTACATCTCTGCTTCCAACAATAATTATTTCTTTCTTATTTAATCTTCTATTTTCTACTAACATACTTCCAATCCTTTCTGTTGATTAATTTACATCAAAAAAGGACGCAACTTTCTGCGCCCTTTTATTCTCTTTTCTTTGCATATATTAAATTTACTCTTCTGCTGGCAATTCTTCTGTCATTTCATCTAGGAATTTCTCCACAATCCTTTTCAATTTTGCCGGAATTGGCAATCCACAAAGCACCATATTCTTTAGAACACTTACCACCTCGTACAAAATAAAAAGAAGACAGAAAAACTCACAAGTTCCCATCTTCTCTATTCCCAAATAAGATATGTATTTATCCGGTACCATAAACAGCAAATCAAAATGTGCAATGGTGTCAAATACCATGAGTATTGCTCCTGATATAATCATGGCCACCTTTCTGATTGCCCCATTGATTCCTGCTGTGGAATTAAACTTTCGTTCTTTCGCCGCCCTCAACACTCCTAGTACTGTGTCTAGTACTACAGCCAAAAGCACCATTTTAAAAAATAAGTTGTGTTGTAATAAGCTAATGTAATGCATAATACATTCTCCTTTCTTAATTCAGTAATTTTTTTATATATATGTAACATTTGAACAACCACAGTTTGTAAACATAAAACCACTATCAGAAGGTGTTATCCATTTACCTAACGTAACTAATATACTTGTTAATGATTTACAGTTATAAAACATACTACTCATATTTGTTACATTGCTTGTATTGAAACTGGTTAAATCTACATTTGTTAATGCGCTACAATCATCAAACATATTAAACATATATATTACGTTACTCGTATCAAAACTGGTTAAATCTACATTTGTTAATGCGCTACAGCCATCAAACATATTGCCCATATTGGTTACGTTGCTCGTATCAAAACTGGTTAAATCTATATTTGTTAATGCGCTACAGCCATCAAACATCGATTTCATAGTAGTTACATTAGAAGTATCAAATTTGCTTAAATTTAAGCTTGTTAATGATTTACAACCATCAAACATGCCATACATATCGGTTACATTACTTGTATTGAATTTACTTAAATCTATATTTGTTAATGCGCTACAGCCATCAAACATATACATCATATTTGTTACATTGCTTGTATTGAAACTGGTTAAATCTATGCTTGTTAAAGCACGGCAGAAAGCAAACATATCACCCATACTAGTCACATTGCTCGTATCAAATTTGCTTAAATCTATATTTGTTAAAGCATAGCAGTTACTAAACATACTATTCATATGAGTCACATTGCTCGTATCAAAACTGGTTAAATCTATATTTGTTAAAGCTCGACAGTAAATAAACATACTATTCATATTTTTTACGTTTCTTGCATCAAATTTACTTAGATCTAAATTTGTCAATAAAATAAAACCTTTAAACATATATGAACTATCTTCTGGAAGCATTATAATGTCGGCTTTTGTATACAATTTTACCACTGTTCCATCCATATATGCAGTCACTACTTGTCCACTTTCTGTATCTGCAAGTTCTCTTGTAGCGACCCCCTCTCCTGGCGCCACATTCGTGACTTCTATACCAGTGGTAATCGAATCATTTGTATCATATGTAATAGTTCTTCCATATACCAAACTTTTAATGGCAGCATTAAATTCCTTCCCGGTAAGCGCAAGTTGTACTACTACCTTTTCCTCTTCTTCATCCTGGTAATTCATAGTATTCTCCAGGTAATCTTTCCAGATATTCCAAATAGAATTTCCTTCTGTATTCACAGGCATGAACTTCTCAAACGCACTTTTTCCACGTTTCTTCTTATCTCCAAATGTTAGATTTGTAAATTCTTTGGTAAACACATTATAAGTATAGCCGGTTACTGCATACGTCTCTTTCATTCCCAAAGGGGGATAAAATACCTTACAGTTCTCTCCTATGGAATATGATCTTTTATCTTCGTCATAAACTCCAATACTGTAAGAAACGGTTGGAGTACAGTTTTCTGCAAGATATTCTTTTGCCTGTGCATATAATGTATCGTCTACATAGCTTTTATAGTCACTTAAATATTTATTAGCAGTCTCTTTGTATTGTTTTCTAAGTGTATTACTATCTTGTTTTTGCGTTGTCAAACTAGCCTTCTCGTCTTGCGCTACTAGAAGATCCTCATTTAATTCTTCCAATTTTGCTTCATATATAGCTTTCTTTGTTTCATCTGTACTATTTTCGTATTTTGTCTCTATCTTCTCAATCTTCGCTTGAAGCCTATCTACTTCTTTGGCCTTTGAATTTAACTGTTTTTTGAAATCTTTATATTTTTCAATTTCGTCTTGATGCAATTTGTGATAATCCGTATATTGTTTGTAAAGCTGTTTTATATAATCACTACGTGCCTTGTCAGGTGTAAAAGATTTTTCTTTTACATAGTTTTTGGTATACCCCAACAGTTTATACTCTTCCTCTGGAAGTGCTATGAATTTTTGACTATAAGGTGTATCATTATAACCAAACGGATATACTTTTGTACAAACATCATTCCAGTTTTCTTTTTTTGTCAAAGTTGTAAGATTCTGCTTATAACGAATTTCTTTTCCTTTTTCTATGGCTGTATTATCTCGTAGCTCAATTACATTCCGTTTTCGAAGTAATCTTAAATTAGCCATTTTACAAAGATTTTGTAATGCCTCAGGTAGGAACATTTTTTCGATGTTTAATGTTATAATTGTGTCAGAATTACTTGCCAGGACAAACCACTGGTTATCCTCATCTGCAAATTCAGACAACTTATTAAGTATAGTTTGTACGTTTCCGTATGCTTCTAATTTTTCAATATATACATCCTCTAAGTCATAGCTTATATGCAAGGCTTTATCTACATATATTCTGCCATTTTTTGTTTCCGGATTCTTTATACGAAACCAGTCATACTCTCCTTTAGAATCCGGCAAGGAAATAATATTATCCTGTATTATGTAATCCTTATCATTGATGGAAAATTCCAATTTTGCATAATAATCAGCATTCTCCTCTTCATACAGCTCCGCCCGATATGTTGTTACTGTGGCCAGTCCATTGTGCGTAAACTCTTTTTCTGATCCATTGTAAACTTTTATCATTTTTTACCTCCATCGAAACATAGGAAAAAAGGTTCCTGCAGAACCACTTACTGTAATGGTATGTTCTCCTTTTTCCAAAGAAAAGAAATCTCCCGTCATTTTTACGTTATACATTACGTTACGATTGTTATATATCTTATATCTTTGGCAATCTATGTGAATAGAAGTATCTACACCTTCTTCAATAGGACCTACACTGCAAATTTCTTCCCCATCTAAGCTTATACTAATCTTACTAGAAGGATTACTTAGCAAGATATAAGGATAACATGACAGGCTATTATTGTTATCTACTGTAAATTCCTGCCCATCTTGGAACTCAATTTTGGTATCTGCATCATATTTATAAGGCATAATTGTTAATGGAATACTAAATACCCGTAGCCTTGAGGCTTTAGAAAATGCAATCTCTTCGTTCACTCTTACATAATACGTTTTGTCCGGTTCGTCACTTGTAACCATTGTTACTTCCTGGTCAGTTCCAAGCCACTCAATTATTGCATCTATGTTTACATTGGTACGCAAGTAACACTCTATTGTCTTATTTCTAAGCTTTTTTCCCTTTATTCGAAAAGCACTCCCTTTTCCCTCAATGGAAATTTCTTCTAACAAATTAGGTGTTGAGGATATTGTAGGCAGTTTTTTTACCACAAGATCGGGAAATTCCTTACTACTGATTCCGTTAAATTTAAACCACATGTACACACTCCTCTCTTTATCTGGACATCTCATATACTACATCATCCACAAAATCAGCCATCTTATCCCCACGAAACTCCAATTTAAGTCCCTTTATCGCCTCTGTAAATGCAGACTTCATAGCATTGTAGTCAGTTCCTTGTGCCTGAACTACAGTTTTATGAATAGAAGTGTTATTTACCTTTAATGGCATATCTGTATAAGAGGCTTCTACAACTTTATGCATTGCTTTTTGCACATTGCTTACCTGACTACTGACACCCTTTGTTACACCTTGCCCCAATGGTACTCCAATTTCTTTTTCTGTACGCTTGGATGGAGAGTGGATATCTGCTTTCTTTTTTGCTGCTTTAATGGCTGCTTCTGTCGCCTTTGCCATTGCACCTGTAAGCACCGGTAACGCCACTACAATTCCCGCGCTAATTCCATTAACCAGCTCTTTTCCCACTTCCTTACTCTCTTTGGCGGCTTCTTTTCCTGCAGCTACAGCATCTTTTACTGCATCCTTTGTAGTATCTGCTGTTTTACTTACTTCTTTGCTGTAATCCTTTACAGCTTGCGTTGCGTCCTTCGTCTGATTCATCACAGAAGTGAATCCACTGGTATCATTCATGCACTTTTCTAAATCTTCCATCGTTTGGGTACTATTTGCCATACTCTCTTCATATTTATTTACACGTGCCATTGCCTCATCGATGCCACGTGTCCATACTTCTATGGTTCCTCTATGGCTGTCATATGCACTTTGTGTTTCCATGGTTACATATCCAAGTGCTTCCATTTCTGACTTGTATTTCCACAATATATCATAAGCTTCTTTTTCTGTGGTTTTAAAATCTTTACAAATCTTGTTATATTCATCTTGCGCATCTGCGCAATTCATATAAGCCTCTGCGTATTCATTAATTACCTCTTTGTAGCGTTCCATCAAGGCTTCTTGTACCAATTGCTCTTTTTTCGCTTTTGTTAATTTCTCAACAGCCTCACGTTCCAAATTTAGCTCATCTTTATTTGCCTTGTATTTAAGACCCAAGTCCGGTAAAGCTTTATTTAACTCATCTACCAAGTTTTTCATTACCTGCTTTTGCCCGGCAGACTTCTCTTCTACCTCAGCCAATTTATACAGCCTGTCTATCATTACATCCAAAGTAGAAGAATCTATGCCAACCCCATTCATGTTTTCATTAAAGGCATTTATGCTTTCTTTACTTTTCTCCTCAAATGCTTCTAATTTATCCTGCATTTCTCCAAGCTTATCCACAAAACCTTCATTTGTTTTGTTTACATCTTCTACGGTGCTATTGTAAACTGCCCATGCACCTACTAAAGATCCTACAGCACCCGCCAACAATCCAATTGGAGAAGACATTTTCATTATATTTAGCGCTGATGAAGTGACTTTTATAGCACTTGTCAGAGTACCAAATGTACCAATAAGTGTTTTTATGCCATTGATTGCCTTAGTAAACACAAATAAAGCGCCAAGAGTTCCCATTGCATCAATTACAAGATCTATATTTTCACATAGCCAGGAAGCCCCCTCTACTAAGTCTGGAATAATGGAAATTGTAAAATCTATTAGCTTATCTGCTATATCTCCTACTTTATCCCCAAGGATTTCCACAGAATCCCCAAGCTCTCCATTCTCCATTTCATCTGCCAAATCTCCCACTGCATCTTTTATTCTGCTTACAGCCTCACGGAATTTTCCACCAAATTTTTCATAAGCTGCAATTCCTAGCGCCTCTGTTGCACTTGATAGATTATCCATTTCTCCTTTTAAATTGTTACTCATAACGTCAGCCATTTCTCGCGCTGCGCCCTTACTATTCTTAATCTGTTTGGATAGCTTATCAAATCGTTTTCCACAGCTTCCTAGTAGTGTTTCTACACTCTTTAAATCTGTCTTATTAAACATATCCGTTAGCATGTTGGTACGTTCTTCATCACTCATTTCATCCATTGCTTTGTTTAATTCAAGAAATACCTCATTTAAGCCTCTAAGTTTTCCATTGGCATCATAAGCAGAAACACCAAGCTTATCCCAAGCTTCTTTTGCATTCTTTGTTGTTGGTGTCATAGCAAGTATTATATTTCTAAGTGCAGTTCCACCTTCTGCGCCATAAATACCATTATCCGCTAATATTCCAAGTGATGTTGCCAGCTCTGTAACCCCACCTTTTAATTTTTTCGCAGTTCCACCAACCTGCAAAACACCTTCTCCTAATTGTGCCATAGACGTACTAGTCTTTTGAGAAGTTTTCGCTAACTTATCAATATAACTCCCCATGTGCTTGGTTTCAATTCCCAATGCCGACATAGTGTCAGATATCATGTCAGAAGTATATGCAAGCTCCATTCCTCCGGCACTTGCTCCAGTTAGAATAATTTCCAAGCTGCTAATTGCTTCTTGTACGTTATATCCACCTTGCGCTAGATAATTCAACGCTTCTGCAGATTCTGCAGCTGAATATTTTGTATTCTTTCCTGCGTTTTTAGCCGCCTCTGAAAGCTCTTTGTAGCCATTGGTTCCATTATTAACATCTTCTACCGTTAATCCCATAGTTGCAGCTACATTGGACATAGCACTTTCGTAGTCTGAACCCACATTAACAATAGCCTTTGTTACATCTTCCACGCCTTTTGTTATCTTTTTTAATCCATCATATATAATATCTGCGCCCAAATTTGCACTTAGAATTGTTCCAAAGCCCGCTGATGCATTCTTAGCCTTTTCCTCTTTTTTGGCCAAAACATCAAATTTATTTGCTATTCCATCAATTTTCCCATTTACATCTGTCATGGAATCCTTTGTATTTTGCAACTCTCTTGATAAATCTACAAGCCCGGCTTCTGTATTGTACAAAGAAGTTTTCCATTTATTTATTTTGGTTTCCTGGGACTGATATGCACGTTCCGATTTATTTAATGCCTCTTTTAATTTCTCTATCTTTTCACGTTGCGCCTCTAGCTCTTCATTAGTAGACTCGCTAGATTGTTTCATTTGGTCCATTTGGTCTTCCGCAGCCGAAAGCGCATCCTTATACTCTTCCGTTTTGCCCGCAATCTTTTCCTGCTCTAGCATGGCATGATTCAAAGCTTTTTGATATACCTCTACTTTTTTCGCTTGTGTATCATATTGTTTTTGTAATATCTCCTGCTTCTTGCTTAATGCCTCTACACTATTAGCATTTCCCTTAAATTCTGCAGTTACCTTCTTCATTTCAGCTTGCAAGGTTTTTGCTTGTGCATTAATGCCCGTAATTGCCCTATTAAACTCTTTCTCTCCGTCTAGTCCAATAGTTATGCCTATTCTACCTTTTTTCTTTGCCAACTTGCTCACCACCTTTATACCGGGAATATATCATCTATAGTTTCTCTTTTTTTGTAACGTCCACACATTTTTAGGTATGGAATATAAATTCTCCAAAAGTTTCTTGGTGTTTCTTTTCTAAATTCCAGAACGGTATAATGAAATACCCTTCTTGCTTCTCCTAATAAATATGCAATATCTATATATTCATCTTCTGTCTCTTCCTCTTCAACAAAATCTTCCTCGGTTTCTTGACAGGGCAATGAATCAATTATCATTCGAAGGAATTTTTCCTTAAATTCCTCAATATTTTGAATGTTCTTTTCTAAATCATTTTCTTTTATTATTGTAATTTTTTCTATATGTTCCTGGTTATAAAAATCCACAGCCGATAATATGGTGTGCCATACCAATCTTGAAAACAGTTCCACTTCATCTGTTTCTATTACTTTCTTTATAAAAGAAAAAAAGGATTCTTTCTCATTGGTCTGAATCCTATCTATAACATCATAATTCGCTGTTAACTCTAAAATTTTATCTTCTACATAAAAATCTACTTTTATTTGTTCAAACAAAGCTATCACCTCTTAGAGGGCGATACATAAGACCGCCCTCTTTATCAATCCTACATGCTATCACCAGCTTTTTCATTCAGCCATGCAATCGCCTCTGCACTAGTATCAAAGGTTTTTTCACACTTCCAATCCCCATCTGCATTTGCAATAATTTTCCCCGTAATAGAACTGGATTGAAAATTTACATTTTCTCCCTTAGTCTCATTGCTGTCTGTTGGCTCTTCAAATTTTGCCTTTGGGAACCAAATTGCTCTAAATTTTAACTGGTTATTTCTTTTTACTCTGTTATAAAAACCATGTCCTACATACGGAGCAGTATCATCTTTGTTTGCAATCATTTCTCCAGTACTTTCATCAATCTTATGTCCCAACAAATAAGACGATACTTCTTGTGTAAGGTCATTTAATTCTAATGTTTCCGAACAACTTTGAAAACCATTTTCCACCTCGCATAATTCATCATCTGCATATTGTGATGCATCGTAGCTGGAAGGGGTAATATCTGCCTTAATAGTTTTCCCCATCACAATTTTATCACTATACGTTCCTGTAGATTCATCCAATTTTGCTGCGATTGGATAACTTAATCCTATTTTTGCCATTTTAATTCATCCTTTCTTATAAACAAAGCCTACAGTTTATTCTGCAGGAATACCACATGTAATTGAAGTTTCTAAGCATATATGCCATAAGTCTGTATCTTCCTCTAACTCTTCTAGTTCTGTTCTTGGATAATCAAACCCGGCTTTTGCAATTGCTTTTTTTAGATCCTTCTTATCTTTTGTATAATCAATATTTTTCTTACAAAATAAATGTATTTGAATATTGGTTGTTTCGCTTTGTGGCTCGTCGTCGGCAAATTCTTCCGGTATTGCACCGGTGCAATTATAGACAATGTATTTCCCAGCACTTCCCATGAATTTCCCATAATCATAAGGCAATCCAAAGGATTTTAGGAGTTCCTCTATTTTTTTATTCACATTCATAGCTTACTCACTCCATTTTCCAATATTTCCTGTGCTTTTTCTATTATCTTATCTTCACATGCATTTACTGCCTTTTCCAGAAAAGGAGTCGCTGTCTGTTTTGATGTTCCATACTCTAGCGCAAGTAGTTTCTGATAATTTCGATATGCAACCTGCTTTGTTCCACTTTTGTTCTTTTTATTATACTTCTTTCCCTTGGCAATTCCGGTTGCAGTAATATAACCATAGCGGTCATTTTGCTTTTTCCCTTTTATGGATCCAATTAATTCACCCGTTTGCTTGTGAGAACGAAGAGCATTTTTCATTGACTTTTCTGCAAGTGGTATTGTCTCCTCAATAATCTTTGGTGCGATCTTATCAAAATTTGCAGCATCATTTATCAGCTTTTGTAGATTATTAGGAAAATCAACTTCAAAACTAGCCATTTTCTACCATCTCCTTTAACTCGGTCCATATCTCTATGTACTCTTTTCCAGAATAGTCATTTATATATACAATATTGTACAACTTCCCACAATATCTTACATACATATCTGTATCTATCGTCTTAGAAGAATATCTGACTAGAAAACGTTGTTTTGTCTCTGAAAACTCTGTTCCTGATTTATTCGCTTCTGTTCCGGAGGTTGTGGTACGTTTTGCAAAACATGATCGAACTATTTTCTCTTTTTGTTCTGTGTAAAAACCATTCTCATTTTTTTCTTGGATAAGCTTTACTATTTGTATCTTTTTATCTAACTCTCCTGGGTTCACTTGCATACAAATTTCCTCATTTCTCATTTAAACTACTCTGATTGGGATTATACACCTTGATAGACTCTAACACCTGTAATAATTGTATTTCTTATGTCTCCACCATAAGATTGGCCTGAGTTTCCTATTACCAATGTTGTAGAATCTTTAGTAACATCAACTTCTGTAGTTCCATATGAAACGTTGTCAATAAATAATGTACACAGTCCGTTTTCGTCGATTTGTAATTGCAATGTTTTCCCAGAAAATGCATTAACATCACTCAAATTATAATAATTCCATGCGCCATTATATGCACCCCACTTTTGGCCACCCTTACTCCATATAAGAATGCCACTGTCTGAACTGTGTGAAGTATTCATTAATAATCTTACGTTATTTGTTTCCGTATCTACTTGTAAATCCATTGACGCAACATCAATTTCAATTACACTATTTTTCCTCAATGCATTTTTCATTACACAAGCAATATATGGTGTAGTAAACGAAAGACCATTTTCATCCTGTGTTGGTCCAACACCTTCATTTTCAACAAGACTTGCTTCTTGTCCACTAACAATATCGGTCAATGACTGTGTAAATTCCCAATTATATAATAAAGTCCTTTCTTCCGGATCCTCTTCTGGAGATTCAGGTACACTATAAGCTAAATATTTGTCATATAGTATCTTTCCCGCGATTAGATTATCGCTCGTTACACCTGTTATATAGTCATTCATATTTTCGATAACACTTTGGGTATTTACTGTCCATATCTCCAAAGGTAAATCGTTTTCAATACATAAAGCAACTTTTTCGTCTGTTGCATTTGCATATGAGACATCCATAAACACTTCGTTTTCGCCTGCTTTTAATGCTAATGCTGTCGCAATGGTTGTATCAGTAACATCCGCCAGATAACCAAGTCTTGCTTTACCATCTGCACTTTTTACGTATTCAAGAAATGTTGAAGTGAATGAAATATATGTTACTTTTCCATCCATTCCACATGCTTTTACCATATCTACAATTTCTGTAATTTGCTCTTGTGTATAACTTCCATTAGATTTCAATTCGATATATGGATGTAAACCAAGTCCCTTACAAGTCATGATAAATTCTTCAAAAGTAGCAATCTTTGTTCCAGTATATTCACTTGATTTCCAACTCCCAAAATCATATGTTAATGCTTCAGCATATGTCATGGACGAAATATTTCCACTTCCATCACTCGTTCTATCAATAGTAGAATCATGCAGTAATACCGGCACCCCATCAGAGGTAAACGACACATCACATTCCACATAGGTAAAACCTTTCTGTTTTGAAAGTATATATGCTGGAATTGTGTTCTCCGGTGCACTCGTGCTGTACCCTCTGTGATTAACTGCTTTAACATTCGAATCATAGTTCATACATTCTACTTGGGTAGAGCTATTACTTAACCAATCTGTCACAGCTTGTTTTATCGTTTCGGGGTCAGCTTTGGAATAATCCTCACTTATCTTTTTTATGGCATTGGCTATGGTTTCCGGTTCTTTTTCCCATTTCTTCCCTGTCAATTTTTCATATAACAGTCCCAGTGCATCTACCTTTGTCATCTTCTTAACTCCCTTCTAGCAAATCATCAAATTGCATTTGTCGAATAACAGATGTCATGAGTATATTTAATTTTTCATTCTTTTTATCTGTTATTAACATTCGATTGTCGTATAAATTTTGAATAAGTTGTAACAAAAGAATTCTTCCCTTTGCTGTATCTGCCTTGCTTTCAAAATTATCAATTGCGCCACAGGCAAATTCGTATGCTACAGAATAATAAAACTCTAACAACGTATTTGTTTCTTCTGTTTCTTCTGTACCCTCTTCCAGATCATCTAATCTAAGATGTAATATAAGCAATTTTTTCAATTCTTCCGGCATATGGTCACTCCTTTACCCAGGGGAATCATCCCCCAGGAATTTCATTACACAGTCTGGTCTAATTCCAAATAAACATATGCCTTTTCATCCTTAATTTTAACATCTTCACGAACAATTGCTCTGAACAGTGTTAAATCCTCTTCAAAGGCATTTAAATCTGTGGTAGCTGCTACATCTGAGGCCTTGATTGTTGTTTTGTTTCTATCAAACACGGTAACTGCTTCTTTAAGCTCACCCACAATAAAAGGCACTTTATCTACTGTAGGTAAATCTGCATTCGGTACTACCTTCACTTCACATCCTGCAATACGGTACTGTGTAGGATCCGTAGGATTTGGCTGTAATAAATATCTACCATTTTCATCTTTTAATGTATCAAGCCATTGGAATCCATCATCATTGGTTACTATTTTAGAGTTATAAGCGGAACCAAGTGTGACATTCTTCGCTTTCTTAATATCATCTAAACTAGTCATTGCCACTGCTTTTTTTGTTTTTAATACACCTAGTATCAAATTGTTATCCGTAACACGACTCTCATCTGCAATCCATTTTGTTAGTGTAGATACAATATTGGCATCACTATCTTCTAGCAACTCATCTGTAACTGCAAAATATCCACCATATTTTTCAATATTGTAATCAATTCGTGAGAATCTTGGACCACCTTTCTTCCCAATTTTTCCCCCTTCGCCTACCTTTGCAAAACCGGTCTGTGTAGATCTTGTTTTATATGTACGAGAACCTTTGTTGGTTTTTACATTTTCTACTGTTACAAGACTTCTTAATGAGAACTTTGCATCTCTTAGTTCCTGGATTCTAGTATTAATATCTTCCGGAACCGTATAACCACCACCTGCCGGTGTACCCTCTGTCATCATATTTCTAAATCCCATTCTGGCAGCATTGGCAAATTTCTTCACATTATCCTTTTTTTCCTGGTCATCTACCAATGGATTTCCTTTGTCTTTCATGTCCTTTTTCTTATCCTCTTCCAAATCCTTCAATAGATCATACTGTTCCTGCAAATCCTTTAACTCTTGCTTTGCCTTTTTGGCATCCTCGATTTTCCCATCTGCTACTAAATTCTTTACTTCTTCCACCTTTGCAGAAATTTTTACTTCTAAATCTTTTAGCTTCATTGTGCATTCTCCTTTACTATTTGCTTTTTTATATTTAAAAAGGACCTAAACCCCATACTGGTCTAAATCCTTTAATAAATCCTCTTTTTCTTTCTTAAAATGCTCTTCCTGCATTTCAGCAATTACCTCTTTTATGGTTGCCTTTATAATATTCTGGTCAAGTTGATTCTTTTGTGACTGTTGTTTCTCTGCGTTTGATAAACTCTTTGGAGTACGCTTATATGCCTGATAGAAATCACTTGAACTAGCCTCCGCTTTATTCTCCTCTTGCACTTTAAAATCAAAATACTCTGTGATTTCATGTCCTACAAGCCAAGTCTCCTCATTGATAAGCTTATCAATGGTTTCTCGTGTCACTCCCTGCTTTACTTTTGGCATATATGCATTTAATATTGCCTCTTGACATCTATCAAGAATTTCAGCATCTTTTCGAAGCTGATCTGCATTTAAGCTTTCCAAAAAATATCCATTACTAGGCTTATGTACCATATAAGTAGAATTACTGTACACTACTACCTCATCTCCGGCACAAGCTATAACAGACGCAATACTTGCAGCAATTCCATCTATATATACGGTTTTCTTTGCCTTATGCTGTTTTAACTGGTTGCAGATTGCAATCCCACCAAATACACTTCCACCACCGGAATTAATATGTATATCTAATTCCGCCACATCTCCTATTTCTTGTAAGAAACTATGCACATCTGTAGGACACGTATCATCATCTGTCCACTTTCCCCATTCGTCTGACACAATATCACCATAAATATTAAGTTCTGCCTTTTCTTCGGAAATATTTTTTATCTCCATTCGACCATAATTTTTCTTTTGTCCATCTTTTGTTTTTCTAAAATCAAAAAACTTAGGCAAGTCAATCCTCTCCTTTTTCATACTGGTTTCCTATCTGCGTAATAGGAATATAATTTCCATTTACCATTAACACATCGCCACCTTCTGCCCAAGGTGCATCCACCAATTCTCTTGCTTCATTCGGCTTATAAATTCCATTATTGATTGCCTTTGATAAAAACTCTATTTGTGTTTTGGTGTCTGTTCGTAATAATGCTTTTTCATTAAATTTGAACCAATAACCATCCTTTAACTGGTCCGTTGAAAGCAGCTTATAGTTTATCTCTTCTTCATACTGCTTTAGCTTATACAACATTGTTTCCACTAAAAAAGAGAGCTGTTGGCTCTCCGAATTTGCATAACTGCTTTTCTCATAATTATTTAATTGGTTTGGTTTTACTCCAAACGCTGCAGCAATTTGCAACGCAGAATACTTTTTTAATTCAAAAAACTGACTGTCTGTAAGCTTTACATTCAGTGGCGTAAGCTTAAATCCAACCGGAATTGGCACAATTCTACCTGCATTTTTTGCACCACTTACATAATTCTCATATTTTTTTCTCAGCGAATTAACCTTATTATCGCCAAGCTCTCCGGTATATTCTAATGCCATACTTGCGGTCATGCCTTTTTCATATAGCTGATTCATAAAACTTTGACTTTCTAAATCGCCACTGATTACATTTTTTAGAATATTTCTCGTTGACTCGCCCACCAGACCATCAAATGAAAACCAATTTTTAAAATGCATAACCTCCGCGCTGTCAAACACATATACCTCATTGCTGTACCTGTCTGTATATCGATAATAAATATCTCCTTTTTCTCCGCCAAATACACCCATATCATCTACTAGCACTGTAGTATCTGCCGCCGGCATAATCCAAAGGTCTGCCACTTCTGCTCCATAACGTTTTCTTCTTTTACGAATCCACACATATGCATTTCCAAAATGATTTACATTGTTTTCAACGGTTCCCCAGAAGGTCGTAGGCGTCATAAATGCATTTGGACGTACAGAAAGTAGCATATGAACTGGTGCTCCATGCACCTGCAGCTTTCCCTTTTCTGTTTTTTGATAATACTTTACAGGCATTTTACCAAGTGATTCCGACAAAATCTTTAGACACGTGAAATACACTGCACTATTTTTCGCTTTCAAATCTTCCTGGTCAATTCCAAGCCATTCAAGAATATCCTTTTCCCCAAGTTTCGGGGAAATATCTGCACTATTCATTAACAGTTTTTTGAATTTATCTTTAATCTTTCCCAATCTCCCACCACCTTTCAGCTCAAAAAGCTATCTATAAATGCATCAATACTACTGTCGCCATCTGGAATACATACATGGTATAACGCTAACTTAAATCCACATAACGTTGCATCCACAGGGTCTATTTTTTCTGTTACAGCATCCTTATCTATTTTTATAAGTCCATTGCTTTTTCTTGTAACAGCATTTTTCATGGCAAAATTCAAAACCGGATTTTGCAATACTATTACATTTCCACAATAAACCTGTTCCCTAAATCCACATGTACTTTCATTCAAACTCCGATGTGACTTGTATACTTCTTCTACCATATACCCCTCATTTGACAAATCCATCATAAGTTTAGATGCATTTGCTGGGTCAAAGCAAAACATTTGGATATCCAGCTTATACTCTTTACAAAAATTCACAACATACTCTAAAACTGCATTTTGATCAACAATTTCTGTATCTGTCACTGTTATATACCCCTGTCTCTCCCATAAGTCATATGGTGCTTTGTCTTTCATGGTTCGTTCCATAAGCTTCTCCCGATTTGGAATAAAGCTATGGGACATTACGATATACTTTACAATCTCTTTATCTGCCTTATCAAATTCTCCACTTAAAAAAGGAATAACAAATGCAACAGAAGTCAAATCTATTTTTGCCGACATATCAAATCCAACATATACAGGCATTCCTGCAATATCAAAGGGCAAGGTTTTCACTTCACATTTTTTAAATTTCTCCATGTTCATGTAACCATTTACTCTTGCCTGCACCCATATATTCAGACATTTCGTAAGAAATGAAGTCATTTTCTCCGGAATATCAACAGCAAGTTTATACTCGCCCCTAATTTTCTCCTGCCCTTCCTTGTATGTCATTCGGATAGGGTTTGCCTTAAACCATAATCTTTCATCAGATATTTTACTAATGTCTTTATAATCCTCTGGATCCAGCTCACATATATCAATAAGATACTCATCATTCCAAATGTCTACACTTGGATCCAACACATTAGAGCAATATTTATACTCTTGTGTATAACAAGGATATGTCAAATCCATTCCGGCAGTAGTGATAATCATAAGCAAGCTTTCTTTTGTGTTGGAACCAAGCCCCAAATCATAAAATTCTGTTGTTTTATGCTGATGGTATTCATCTAAGATAAGTCCTGCAGGGTTTGTTCCATCTCCATCTCTACCATCATCTTTTGATAAAGCTTTTAAAAAGCTACCAGTCTTTACATGCTCGATACAAGATTTTGTTATTTTGAAATATTTCCTAAGAGGAGAACCTTTTAGCATAAGCTTTGCCTCTTCTAACACAATCTTTGACTGCTCTCGCTTTGTTCCTGCAGTATAATACTCATAAACCTCTTTATTTTTGGTTGCCTCTGTAGAGATTTCATAGAGTGCCACCCCTGCTTCTTGCTGGGACTTTGCATTTTTTCTTCCAATCTCAGTAAAGGACTTTTTAAACCTCTTATTGTGTGTTTGCTTATTTCTCCAACCATACAACTGACATAATACAAACTTTTGCCAGGTTGTAAGTGTAATTGGTTTCCCCGCCAAAATACCTTTTGAATGCCTCAAATAACCAAACCAACTTACGATTTTTTTCGCCTCTTCTTCATTCCAATAATATGGAAAATCAGCGTCTTTCTCTCTATTGAAATCACTTAGCAACCGTTGACATGCCCATTTGTGCTTATTCCCTGAAATGTAATCCTCATATTCTGATATTTGTACATCACCAATACAACGATTGCAATATTCAATTAGTTCCTCTTTGATACTCATTAAATATCACCAAACTCATTTCCGATTTCCTCTTCCATTTCTTCAACCTTTAGTGTGGCCGCTTTTAATCTAGAATTGATGTCTAACCCACACTTAGAAGCTGCTTTTCGCATTTGTTCCGCATATTTTGCTTGTAAATCCACCCAGGGATTCACAGAAAGTACATATCCATTGGCAGTTGGTCTTTCAATTACCTTTGGTTCTTCTAAACAATGTGCTGTGGCTTCTACATAGTCTGCAAATGCATTACAATATGTTCCAAGATGCCCATATTCTAAATCACCAATTAGTTCATTTTCCTTTAAATTTTTAACAATATACTTCCATTCATCTTTGGCAATTTTGGAATTAAGCCATATCGGCGCACGTGCAAGTCTCTTTCTCCCGGTTCTTGCCATATCCTCTTCCAGCTTCTTTCTCTCCTGCTGTTCCACAGTCAAGTTTCCTTTTTGTTCAGATAAACTTTTTCTAGGTCTTGGCACCCTATCGCCTCCTTTTCTCTAATTTTTGAAAATTTATATTTAGAATTTTGCGTAAGAAATTCTGGGCAAGCGGTGTAGCACGTTTTTTTTAAAACTTTTTCATGCCCCCTACCTTGTTTTTCCATAAAATTCCATTTCAAACCTATCTTTAAGACCATGCAACAAAGCTTTACAACCATTCGGATCCTTCTCTAACATTCTGTGTATGATGTTATGATTTGCACTGGTTAATAATACAAGATTACTTTCATCCAATCTTGCATCCCAATCTTCTTTCACTGGCGTGATATGATGTACAATCTCACCATATTCCATTTTGTCTAAAATATAATAGCTGTATATATCCATGCTGAAATACTTCTGCACTATTACTCGCTTCATTCGCTTCCATTCCCCACTGTGGTAGAAACTATCACTGTGCTTATCTCTTGCATATTTGTCATATTCTTTGTGACGTATCTTCACACAGTCACATTTCGTTCCACTTGGTAATTGCTTGCGACATCTGTCACATCTCTTATAAATCGCCATGCCATTACTCCCTTTCTATGTAACACAAAAAGACACCCTCTTGGGTGTCTCATTTGAAAAAATAACAGGAGGTTGCGTAGCAAGCAGGTGGCTACGCAAACGTCAAAATGTTTCCTATCAAATTGGAACTGCAGGATTTGAACCTGCGACTACCCAATAGTTTGGGTGCTCTACCGAACTGAGTTAAGTTCCAATGCAGTAACAGATAGTTCAGCCTCTGTTACTGTTATCCTTTAGAATACAATAAAATACATGGGGTAATGCATCCTTATAGATTTTCCATTTTAATTATAACATACTTTTTTTGTTAATGTTGTTAATCTTGTTAATCTTTAAAAAACTTTGCAAACTGCTACCACTGTTTTTACTATCTATTTCCTGTCATCAAATAATTTGCAACAATCTGCGAAATTCTCCCATGAGAATACCCCAACTCTTTCCCAACCTCTGCACAAGTCATTCCCTTTAAGAAACGATATTCAAATATATTCTTGATATGTATATCCTCTATTCCATCAATAAACTTCTCTATACATCTTATCCTACTTTTTAATTCTTCAACTTCTTGGTTCTTCTTTACAATGTATTTTTTATTTCTCTCTGCTACCTCTGGAACTTTCGTTTGAATAGTAAAGTTACGAATTATGTACGGATGTTCTTTGTCACTACCTTTTACCTTATCCGCTATAACGTCGCCACATTCTAATTCAACAATGTCACTTTGCAGCTTCTTTACTCTCTTCTTTAATACTATATATTTATTTAATTCCTCTTTTTTCACTCTTTTTCTCCTCCTAACAAAAAATGCTACTAACTCCACATTGGTTAGTAGCATCTCTTGTTGTTATTTTGTTGTGTTCACTTCTTCAATAAAACTTTTCATAAGTTCAGAAATCTTTCCAGCCTGGCTTACATCTGCACGCATACACGCATCTTCGAACTGTTCTACCAGCTCTCTTTTTAGTTTGTAGCTTTTTGAGATATATCCAACTTTCTTTTGGTATTTCTCTGTTGCAATCGTTTGTGCATTAGGACTTCCCTTTGGCATACCGTTTTAACTCCTTTTCAAATTTTGGAATGATTTCACACATTGCATAAATCGCCGCACATAGTAACAGTACAGAGGATGCAATACTTCTTCCTGATGCAAAGAAGTTTACCCACGTAAACAACAAAAATAAATGATAAAGTTTTATATTCATTTTTCCCGACAGATGTGCTATACTACTTACAAAGAGGTTAGGGCTTTCGCCCTTTCCCCTTACTTAAGAGCCTGTATCAAATTCGCTATGGCTGTTAATAAACTTGTTAGGACTACTAGCAGTTCAATTACGAATTTGGTTAGGTTCTTTTTTTGTTTCTTCTTTTTCTTTTTGCTCATCTGTCTTTCACCTCCTTACAAGTATATTATACTATATGGTGCACCCTATATCAAGAGGTTTTTTGTTTTTTTACTAACCAATATGGAATTATCAATGTTCATACTGCTACCACATTGTGATTTTAATTATCTTTCTTCCCCCCCAATACAACTTGTATGTAGATATTCCTTATCAACTAATCTCTGCAGCTCTTTCTGCATATCTAATGGGATTCCACTCTCTTTTAATACTTTGGTGTATTCTTTATAGTTCTGTTCGTCCATCCAGTTCTCCTTTTCCTCTTTCTTCTCCTAGTTTAAAGCCTATTACAAATAGTAGTAGGGATGCTATTAGCATCGCAATATTTTCCACTGTCATTCTTCCACATTCCTCTCTAGCCATTTCATTATACAAGCCTTACAATCCTCTGGTACTACAAACT
>JAFQAU010000119.1 GCA_017399885.1 Lachnospiraceae bacterium | reverse complement strand
TTGTCAAATTGCACAACAATAAGATAACAATTTGCAGATGGTGTCCGTGCCAGACAAACACAAGCAGACGATAGGAGATTTTTGCCCAATTTTGTGAGTAAGCGCAAATGTTGGAGCACTGTTTGAGCGTAGCGAGTTTGGGGAAACATTTGCTAATAGGCGACGGAGCAAAATGTGCGAAATCGACGTGTCTGTGGTGCTTGGCTGACACAGACACCGTCTACAAATCGTAGCCTTAAATTGTGCAATTTGACAAGTGCCAAAAAAAATACAAGCTTTTGACACCCTAATCCTATAAAGCAAAAAAGACAGCCACAAACATCTCTGTTCATAACTGCCCTAAAGTTTTTCTTTTTTGCATGGTAACCGTTTTTAGTTACACTTTACTGTATTGCATCCTATTTTCTTCCAGTAGAACCAAATCCACCTTCCCCACGAACGGTTTCGTTTAATTCCTCTACTTCTGTATACATAGCTGTTAAGAATGGAGTAATTACCAGCTGTGCTATACGCTCTTTGGGTTCTATGGTAGCTTTCTTATTACTATGATTATGCAGTGGCACCATTATTTCCCCACGGTAATCTGCATCTATTACTCCAACCTTATTAGCCGGTGCCAATCCTTTTTTTGTTGCTAATCCACTTCTTGCATATATTAAGCCTGCGTATCCTACTGGGATTTCCATTGCAATTCCTGTTTTTACCAAGCAGGTTTCTCCAGGCTCTATGGTAATACATTCTTCTATACATGCGTACAAGTCTGCACCTGCTGCATATTCACTCCCATAGGTGGGTATTACTGCGTCATCTTTTAGTTTTTTTACATTTACTTTTTCTTGTAACATTTGTATTTTCCTTTCTATGTTAAGCATTTAATTCATGAAGAATAATTTCTCCTGCCACCAATGATTCCTGCACTTTTATAATTCTTTGATTAGAAGAACCTCGAAACTTTAGATTCAGGCTTTTTAATTCTTCTACATATTTTCCATCTACCAATACGTCAATGTACGAAAACAATTCCTTCGTATGTGGATTCTCATTCCACATTCTTCCTAGTACATCTTCGTCAAATAAAAATCCTGTATAACACCAAATATCCTTTTTGGGGTATTTTTGCTTTACCTCCCTGACCAAAGGCAGGATTCCTTCTTGATTTGCTTCCTCTAGAGGTTCCCCACCTAACAGGCTCAACCCTTTAATATGATCAGGCTCTAAATATTCCAGTATTTTTTTCCTGGTTTGTTCTGTAAATACATTTCCATAATTAAAATCCCATGTCTCTTTATTGAAACAATTATAGCAATGGTGATTGCATCCACTGACAAATAAGGATACTCTCACTCCTGGGCCATTGGCAACATCTACCCGTTTTATATCTGCATAATTCATTCTGGACCTCCTTAGTGAAAAATTCCTATAAGAAGAAGTCTTATTTTTAACTACAAACTTGTAACAGTGGCATTTTTACATTTTATTTTTTAATACTACAATTGCCTTTTGTAATTGGTTATCTTCTTCTTTTGTGTATATTCCCTTTTCTTTCAGCTCCTCTTTCAGCTCTACTACAATATCTGGTTCAATTCCTGTTCCATGTATATTTCTTCCATTTGGGGTGTAATATTTTGACGTTGTAAGCTTAATGGCAGAACCATCCGGCAATCCTATCAGCGACTGCACAATTCCCTTTCCAAAGCTTGTTGTACCTACTATCTCTCCCAATTTATAATCCTGTACTGCTCCCGCAAATACTTCTGAAGCACTGGCACTATTTTCATTAATTAACACTACAAGAGGAATCTTAAATTCTTCCTTGTCTTTTGCCTTATAAACAGTTCCCTCACCATTCTTATCCTTTGTGGAGACGATTAGAGAATCCTTTGGTAACAGGGTGTCTAACATATTTACCGTAGAATCTAGAATCCCACCTCCATTATTACGTAAATCTATAACCAAACCTTCCATTCCTTTTTCCTGCAATTCTTTTATAGCCACTTGGAACTGTTCATCTGTTGGATCTTTAAAACCTGATACTATGATATACCCAATATTATCCTTTAACATTTCGTATTTTACAGAAGGTACTTCCACTTGTCTACGCTCCATGGTTATGGTTTTACATGCATCTTCCTTGGCAATATAAAATTCTATATCCACCGTAGTACCTTCTTCCCCCTTCATGGTCTCTATTACATCATTTAATTCTTTTCCTTCTATGGATTTCCCCTGAACCTTTCGAATCTCATCTCCGTAAACGAGCCCGGCTTCATAGGCTGCCCCACCTTCGTATGATTCCACAATATATATTTTCCCCGTTTCACTACTTTGCGCTACCAAAGCGCCTATTCCACAGTAGCTTCCACTGGTATCTTGAAGTAATTCTGTATACTGCTCATTGCTATAATAGGTAGAATATGGGTCTTCTAATGTTGCCATCATTCCATAACACATACCGTCCACAAGATCTTCATCTTCAACTTCTTCCATAAAATAATCTTCAATATAAGTATGAATTTGGGAAATTTTTCCTATATTTTTCTGTCCATCTTCCCCAAATGCCTGTGCTTGGTCTCCTGTTATAAAATATACTCCTCCACATGAGAATTTTATTATGGCATAAATCAAAATAAGTGAAAATAAACTTCCCAACACCCCTGTCATGATGCCATATAAAAAACCATTATCTTTCTTCATTTTTTCACCTCAACTATTATACAAAGCGGACAAGTCCACCTTGACTCTCTTAATTTCTCATTCATAGGAGACCTGCTCCACTTTGCGTGCCAGATGCACGTTGCATGCCTTTTGCAATAATATTCCTTACGCATCTACTCTGTACGCTATTTTACTAAAACTCGTACCTCGTTAAGTAAAATATGTGTGTGCACATCCTCGGGTGGCGTTCTCTGCTTTATAGGACGAACTTTCCTATAAAGCTTATGGGTGTACCCTATCGAAACCGCTACATTTATTTTGGCAAGAATGGCTCCGGATCGATATATTCTCCTTGTACGATTAATCCAAAATGCAAATGTGGTCCTGTAGAATATCCTGTACTTCCCACTTCCGCAATTTTTTGTCCCTGTATTACTTTATCTCCTACCTTTGAGATTAATTTTGAAGCAT
>JAFQAU010000016.1 GCA_017399885.1 Lachnospiraceae bacterium | reverse complement strand
TGGCTGGAGTAGGTATCGTATACTCTGTTGCACAGGTAGATAGGGTAACAATTGTAGGAATTGATTATGATGAATTAACGTTGACGGTAAAGGGAAATAAGGATGATAGCAAAATTTTCTTTGCCAATAAGAAGAATGCAAGTACGTGGGATGAGATACCAGGGGAATTGGATGGGAATAAACAAATTAATATGGACATTTCATGGATATCTGCGTCATCAGATTATACCCTTTATTTAAAAGGTGATAAGACAAAGGAACCTTTGAAAGTTGTGATTCCAAAGCAGAATAAGAAGTTTAATGCCAAGTTAAATACTTTGGAGAATAAGTTTACATTTACAAATAAAGGCTCGGCTACGGATATTTATTGGAGAAAATCCACATCTACTGAGTGGACAAAGTATGATGAAGATGAAATGACAGGTTTGTTAGAAAGATTTAGCTTAAAAGGTATTAGTTTGGTGTTTCGTACCGGCCAGGTAAAAGGAACCTCTGCAACAAATGTGGGGGAAAGACCAAGTAAAATATATACAGTAAAAATTGCAAAAAGAGCAGGTGCCCCAAGTGTAAGCTTGGATTATAAAACAATGACTTTTGCTGTAAAGAAGACTATGGAATATAAATTATCAACAGAGGGAAGTGATAAATGGACAGATATTACTGCTACCTCTCTTAATTTGGATACCATTTTGCCATATGTAATGTATGACAAGTATCAAGAGTTAGTTGAGGCTGGGACCATAGAAGATGGAGATAAGATTTCTGTTGATTTTAGAACCAAGGCAACAAGCAAAAAGGTAGCTTCACAGATTTTTACCCTAGAAGTTCCTGGACAAAAACAAACGCAAAAAGATAATATTGTATTTGGTTACACCGGTTCCAAACAATGTGAGATTAAAATTAAGGAATTGGAGTTAGATGATGAGAATGTTCTTGAAGCTGCATCACCAACTAATGTGTATGAATATACCGTGGTAGAGGAAGGAGAGAAACTGGATATTCATGAAGCAGAATGGAAGAGTATAACCAGTGATACAGTGAAGATTTCTTCTAAGATTGCACCAGAGAATAGTACAATTTACGTTAGAAAGCAGGGGACAGGTAAGGATTTACCAACAAAAGAAGTTGTTCTGGTAGAAAAGGTACAATACCTTACAGCTTCTTCCTTGAATAAGGAAGTTAATTTTAAAAAGATACAAGGAGTACAAAAGGACTTAACCTTTGATATAGTTGTAAGTAGCATGGAAGCAAAGATTTCGTCTATTACATTTAATGGTGTTGAAGCAGGTTTCAAGGCATCAGAGCCAGTAGAGATGGCATTACCCGATAGTGACAGTAAGTATGTCATAACTGTTACAATCAATGATACCAAAGAAATTGAAAAGATAAGTGATAATATTGCAACCAATATGAAAGCAACCATCACAATGAATAATACAGAAATTATAACAAAGGGTGTAAGTCTGTATATCCAGAAGGCGGCTACACTAGAAGCAAAATCTTATGTGAAGTACAGAGGAATTGATTTTTATAATAGTGATACAGAGGAAGCGGATATATCATTTGACATAGCATTAAATAAAAATAACGAAGCTGAGGATGATACTAAGATTTCCGGTATTACATATAATGGAAGAGATTTGGCTTTTCGTGATGTAAAGAAAGACGACGTAATAACAGTAACAATAAAGGAAGAACAGCTGAAAGAGCTGGATGGATATGTAGAACAACGAAATTATGGAAAAGAAATTAATGTAGTTGTAAAGCTATCTAACGGGGAAGAGTTAACAGGAATTAAGGTGAAAATCGTTTCTCCTGTAACAATTTCCGGTGAAACTTCATCCTATGGTGTTTCTATTTCTTCGTATAATGATTATATGGAGAGATATACACAGGCAATAGAAGCAAATAAAAATTCACAAACAGGAGTTTCCGTAGAGATACCAACGGATTACCAGGATCCGGTTATAACTTATACGCTAAATAAAGATATTTTGAATCGTGATAATACGTATCAGTTTGTAAGTCTTACATGGAATGGAGAGAGCGTTTTAAAACAGGAAATATCTAAAAACGGTGCCTATACTGTAACAGTTAGCTTAAAACAGCTTACAGCATTAGGGAAAACAGGAAGTGCTAACTTGGTATTAACTTTGGAAAATGCGGAGAAAGAAAGATTAATCGTAGATTATGGTTATCAGATAACAGTTACAAATTAGGAGGTGCACACATTGAAAAATACAAGAATAGTAAAACATAAGATTCTATATATGCTATATTTATTTATAATGGTTGGATTTATCAATACTTTCTTTGGAACGACAGTTCATGCGGCACAAGTAGATAATCAGGCAGAGCCTGTTCGTGTTGAAGAAATTGATTATGAAGAAGGATATATCCAAATTGCAACCAATCATAATACAAAGGTGTATTTTTCGGATTCCAGTAAAAGTACCTGGTCACAAATAGAGGGAGACATTGTAAATGGCAAGCTATATTTTGATATTTCTTGGATCTCTATTAAAAGTGACTACGAATTGAACTTAAAGGGGAGCGATGATAAAACAGTAGAAACCATTTGTCTTCCTGCGTATGATTCCACTTTAGCAGTTAAATTTGATAAACTAACTGGAACCTTGGACATTACAAGTGAGACCTATGCAGATACTTTTGAGTGGAGAAAGGATTCAGAAAATACAAGTTGGAAACAGGTTCCAATGGACTTAGAAAAAACAGAAGATGCCAATGTTTGGAACTTTCTTCAAAATATAGAAAGTATGCGTGCAAAAGGTGGAAAGATTCAGGTAAGAATTCCACAGCAAAAAGGCACATCCGTTGAAAATGTAGGATGTCGTCCTAGTAAAACGGTAAAAGTAAGTATTTCAAAAAGAGGAAACGCGCCTACTAGCAAGGTTACAGCTAATAAGTTAATGGTGAATACCACCACAAAACAAGAATATCGTGTGTATGCAGTTGATGGTGTCTTGCAGAATAGAGAATGGACTGAGTGCGAAAAGAATATGACACTAAAGGAATTAGTACCTGAGGTTTTGGCAAAAGGAACGACAGCTGGTTCCGATGTCGTGGTGGCTATAAGAAAAAGTCAGACGGAAAGTATACCGTACAGCAAGACCTTTTATTTAAAAATACCAAAGCAGGAGATAGCACCTGAGGCATCTGCAATTAGTATAATACGAACATCTAAGAAGTATGGTATCATAATAGATGATGCAAGCACTGTAAATCCTTATCAGTACGCAGTTGTAAAGGCTGGAGTAAAGAAAGAAGAGGATGATTTATCATGGAAAACAGTAAAAAGCAATAAAGAGATTTCATTTTCTTTGAAAACTTATTTGGATGGCAGTATTATATATGTAAGAAAAATGGGAAATAATGCATCTAGTAAAACAGAATTGAGGTTGCCTAGTGCTTATACAAAAATAACGATTTCTCATTTGACAGAATAAAATTAATACTTTAGAATAACCTAAGTGAAGAAGTTTGTTGTAGCTTTAAACGCGACAAACTTCTTTTGCAATGAGATGATGGCAACTGTTTATATTATTAATAATGTATTGGTTGGATAATCAGAAAGTGTAGAAGAAAGGGATAGTAGGTAAGTGTTATGACAAATATTGCAATTGTTACAGACAGTAATAGTGGAATTACACAGCAACAGGCAAAAGAAATGGGAATATATGTAATTCCTATGCCTTTTATTATTAATGAACAGGAATATTTAGAAGATATTAATCTGACTCAGGAAGAGTTTTATCAGAAATTGGATGAGAAAGCGGATGTATCTACCTCGCAGCCATCAATGGATGCTATGATACAAACATGGGAAGAGGCCTTAAAAGAGCATGATGCTGTAATTTATATTCCCATGTCCAGTGGACTTAGCGGTACTTGTAGCACAGCTATGGCATTAGCAAGTGATTACGAAGGAAAAGTATTTGTGGTTGATAACCAGAGAATTTCTATTACACAAAGAAATTCTGTTGAAGATGCATTAAATATGGTAAAATCGGGAAAGAATCCAATAGAAATACAGGAAGCCCTAATGGAAAATAAATTAGAGGCTAGCATATATATTATGGTAGATACTTTAAAATATCTAAAAAAGGGTGGAAGATTAACGCCAGCAGTTGCTGCCTTAGGAACCATTTTACGAATAAAGCCTGTCTTGCAGATACAGGGAGAGAAATTAGATACCTTTGCAAAGGCAAGAACAGCCAAGCAAGGAATTTCTATTATGTTGCAGGCATTAAAAGATGACGTAGAAAAAAGATTTGCAAATAATATAGATAGTTTATATATAGGTATTGCACATACGAATAATGAGAAAGGTGCATTAGAGTTAAAAGAGGAAATTTTAAAGATGTATCCCAATAAACAAATAATCATTAATCCATTATCATTAAGTGTGTCCTGCCATATTGGTCCGGGCGCATTGGCAATCACTATGGCAAAAATCGGATAATTTCCGTTACCTTTCAGTTATGCTTAATCGTGAAAGATGTACTTATACTTTTGCATGACTGAACGGTTGCTGATTGTATACAATACGAACAAAAAATATATAATAAAGTTGGATAAACTGTATAAAGTGCCTATGGATTGTTAAAAGTGTATTGATTTTGTTACAAAAATATTATAAAATGCTAGGTATAGTAAAAGGAGGTAGAGGTGTGTTTAGAAGAAATTTGAAAAAAATTATACTGGGTGGTATGTTGTCTGTAGCAATAATTTCAACTGGATTAGGTAATACAACTTGTAATACACTTTTAGCGACAGAAGAGAGTATGGGGCAAGTAGAAGATCTTCGAATTACGTCAATTAAATTTGATAAGGCATATCCTCAAATTGTTGGAACTAGCGTTGTTTTATCTGCTGAATGTAGTGGAGGAACAGGAGAATATGCATATACGTACACGGTACTACTTCCAGATGGAACTCACGAGACAATAGCTGAGTCTAGTGATTGTAATTATATGGAATATACTTTTGAAGAGGAAGGTATTTATAATTTTGAGGTTAGGGTTGATGATGGAGTTGAATTAGTCACAGAGGTTATTGAATATGTAGTAACACAAGCAAAGGTTTCTATTGATAATGTAAAGCTTAACAAAAAGAAATTCAAAAAAAATGATAAGGTAAAATTTACAGTAAAGGTTACTGCAGCAACAGGAACGGCAAGGTCCAAAATTGTGGTAAAGACTCCAAGTGGAAAAAAGGTAACTGTAAAGAAGTATTCAACTAAAAAGACTGCAACCTACAAATTAAAAGAAAAAGGGAAGTATAAGGTTACAATATACGCCAAAGATGGAAGTACAACTGCAAAGGTTAAGAAAACTGTAAAGGTAAGTTAATGGATGTGGTTACAGCATATAGACTTCAAGTAAAACCTATAAAAGAAGGAGGAAGTTATGTTAAAAAGAAGAACAAAAAAACAATTATGCAGAATGTTGGCTATGGCAGTTGCAACAACCAGTATATTTGCAACCAGTCCTGTGACGGAGGCAAAGACCGTAGAAGTTGTTACAGAGGCTTCACAGGTTAATGCAGAGAATCAGATTATTATTCATGCAAAAGGAACTGGTTTATGTATTTATGCATGGGGTGGAAGTGCATCCACAAAAGAGTTTCCAGGAGATCCAATGACAGAGGATAAAACCATGGGAAGTGGCTGGTGTTATGCAACCGTACCTGCGGATTGTACAGGATTTATTATCAGCCAGTCATCAGGTGCAAAATTGACAGATGATGTAAAGGGTATGAAAGCAGGAGAGTATTGGTTTGTAGATGGTAAATTTCATGAATCCAATCCAGAAGGTCCAACGCCGGAACCAACACCAACACCAGTGCCAACACCTGCTCCATTGGCTATCAACAATGTGATGCCTGCAGATGGAACTGCACTAAAAGCAGGAGAAGCACAGGCTATTACTGTAGATGCAACAAGTACAATTAATGATAAGGTTGTATATTACAAATACGAGGTAAAGACTGGTGGCAAGATAATAGGAGACCATTATTATTCTAAAAATAGTACATATTCATTCACTCCGGAGGATGGAAAAGATTATACTGTAACGGTTTATGTACAGGCACATGATGAAGCCAATACAACTGTAAAGAAAGAATATAAGTACACAGGGTCCAAGGATGGACAAGTAGTTACACCAGGAGTACCAACAACACCAGGAGCATCAAATGGAGCAACTACCCCAGCACCAAGTGCTACAGCTCCAAACGTATCGGAAGAACCGTCAGCTACAGTAAGTACCCCGACAGTAAGTAGTGGAACACCTAGTCCTAATGTTACAACACCAGTACAAGAAGGAAGTACACCTGCGATAGTTAAGCCAGGAGAATCTAATATTCCTTCTGAAACACCAAAGATATCCTCAGATATACCACAGCCAAGTACAACACCTAATATTGGACCAATAGGTGGTGGGGATATTGATGAAAAAGAACTTTATGTAGAAGGAAGTGTTGATAAGTCAGGAACAATCGATGCTGGTACTGAGATTACCCTAAAAGCGCAAGCTGGCGGAGGTGACCATGGAAACTACAAGTATAAATTCTTCTATAAGAAATCTGGTGGTAAGAAGACTGCTATCACTTCTAAGTACACAAGCAAAAATACATGTACATGGACACCAAAGGTAAATGGAACATATACATTGTATGTTACAGCTAAAGATGGTGGAAATATATCAATTTCAGCAAAAATAGGTACTATTAAAGTAAAAGGATTAACTGCTACCTTAAAGGCTAATAAGAAGTCACCACAGAAGAAAAATAAGAAGATTAAGTTAACAGTTACACCAAAGAATGCTTCTGGTACTGTTAAGTACAGATTTATTATAAAATTAAATGGTAAAACACAAAAAGATACCAAGTACCAACGTTCAAGCAAGTATACATGGAAGCCTAAGAAAAAAGGAACCTATAAGATAACAGTTAAGATCAAGGATAAGAATACAACAATTACAAAGAATATGACATTCAAAATTAAATAAGTGATAAAACTGGACAGTCCAAGTTGTGCTGTCCAGTTTTCATATAGGTTATAAAACTAGAAAGGGGAAAAAACATGAAACACAATTTAACCAAAAAAGCCCTAGGCGTTGTGCTTGCATCGACTATGGTAACAACATCATTTGAAAATATTCCGGGATTAAAATGGGATATTACTTCAAATGTAAGAGCAGCAGCAACAGAAGCATTATATGTAGATAAAGTAGATTATTATAATTCATCATATGATGCGGAAAATGCTTATGAGGGGAATGACCTTGGATGTAATTATTCAAAAGAAAAAACTATTTTTAAGGTATGGTCTCCTGAGGCTGACGCAATGATATTAACGTTGTATGAAACCGGTAGTGATGAAGAGGACGGAGCTAAAAAATTAGGAGAATATCCTATGACGAAAGGAGAAAAGGGTGTTTGGGAATATACATATAGTGGTGATATTGTAAATACCTATTATACCTATAAAGGAGTATTTGGTGGGGAGAGCTCTGGAGA
>JAFQAU010000118.1 GCA_017399885.1 Lachnospiraceae bacterium | reverse complement strand
TTACATTAGGATATTTTTCTTGTATCATGGCTACAATTTGTTCCATGATAGGTTTTGCCAATCTTCCGGTGGCTAGAGAAAGATGACGTTCTCTTTGGTCTCCTTTATGTTCCAAAAGTGCTTCTTTTACCTCATCCATCATGGAACGAATCATTCCTACTCCATTTTCTAATTGCCCATAGCCTTCATAATAATCCGCATCAGGAACCGGATATCCTGCCTTCAAATACCATTCGTCACTGGCAAACACAAATCGTGTGCCTAATTTCTTCTGTAATTGTTCCTGCCAATTATGGATTTGATCCAACACTTTTTTTGCATCCTCTTCTTCAAATTTTTCTAAAGGTGCAAGTCCTTCTCTATATTTGGTAAGTCCCACCGGTACTACAGACAAGGATTTCATAGACGGATACAGTTTGGACAATTCTTCAATGGAATAATCCAATTCCCTCTCATCATTTATTCCCTTACAAAGCACGATTTGACTATTCATCTCTATATAATTATTTGCAAGTTTTTGAATCTTTTCTAATGCTTCTCCTGCATAACGATTGGACAACATCTTACATCGCAATTCCGGATTCATTGTATGAACGGATATATTAACCGGAGATAATTTATATAAAATAACTCTATCTAAATCTTCCTCACTCATATTGGTTAATGTAATATAATTGCCTTGCAAAAAGGAAAGCCTTGCATCATCATCCTTAAAATATAAAGTTTCTCGCATTCCAGGTGGCATTTGATCAATGAAACAAAACATACATTTATTGCGACAAGATCGATATTCGTCCATAAGTCCCTGTTCAAATTCAATTCCTAAGTCTTCTTCATAGTCTTTTTCAATCTCTAATTCCCACTGTTCTCCATCTTGTTTTTCTATTAAAACCTCTAAGTATTCATCATTTATATAATAATGGTAATCAAAAACATCTTTGATTTCCACTCCATTAATAGAAAGTAATACATCACCACTTTCTATTTCTAACTCTTCTGCAATACTTCCTTCCAGTACATTTTTTATTTTATGCCCTTTTTGCATAATTATCATCCTTCTTCTTGTGCTTTATTATTGTTTATATATCATAAATTTCATATGAACACCAGGGTACCTTCAGCTTATCTTCGTAAATAATGGAACCCTTCAGCCGGGGGCTGAACTGTTATATTATAAGCCTATAAACGCATTTTAATGATACCAATTTTTCTTGTTTTTGTAAACCTATTCTTCCTAACCAATTGGCGTGCATTTCTGCGGAACGTTTTTTGCCTTATAGGACGAATTTTCCTATAAAGCAAAGAAAAAGGGAACCATAAACTTGGCTCCCTTTTTTTATCCGAATTATTTTCTTAATCCTAATTTTTCGATTAATACACGGTATCCTTCAAGATCTTTTTTCTTTAAGTAAGCAAGTAATCCTCTTCTCTGACCTACCATCTTTAAAAGACCTCTTCTTGAATGATGATCGTTCTTGTTTGATTTTAAATGCTCTGTTAATTCTTTAATTCTTTCTGTTAATAATGCAATCTGAACTTCTGGTGAACCTGTATCTCCAGCTGTTCTTCCATAAGTTCCAATAATTTCTGCTTTTTTCTCTTTACTAATCATAATTCATATCCTCCTAATTCTAAACACCATTTACTAAGACACAGGTCGGATACTCCTAAGTCTGAGTAGTGGTTAATTTGTACCTTGCAATAATATCATATATTCTTTTTATTGTAAAGCTTTTTGCTAATTTTTTTACAACAGTTGGAGCATTTCAGG
>JAFQAU010000117.1 GCA_017399885.1 Lachnospiraceae bacterium | reverse complement strand
TGTTTGAGCGTAGCGAGTTTGCGGAAACATTTGCTAATAGGCGACGGAGCAAAATGGGCGAAATCGACGTGTCTGTGGTGCTTGGCTGACACGGACACCTTCTACAAATCGTAGCCTTAAATTGTGCAATTTGACAAGTGCAATTTAGGTTATGTGCTTTTGACACCCTAATCCTATAAAGCAATAAAGCACTAATGCCATGGATAAAATCCATGGCACCAGCACTTTATTAATATCTAAAAAACACATTTACAATTTATATACGTGCTTCTAACAGAATCCTATTCCTCATCTGCAATAATATCTTCACCTAGGACATCCACATCTAAAAGTTCCAAACCTTCACCATCTATTTCCACAGGTTCACTCTGCTCTTCTTCTATTTCAGCTTTTTTCTCTTCTTCCAAAGCTTCTTGTTTTAAAAGAGCCTCTTGCTCTGCAAGAAGACGAGCTTCTTCTTCTTTTGCAAGCCTTATCTCCTCATCTGTATCTAATTTTACAGAACGATAACGCTTCATACCTGTTCCCGCCGGAATTAATTTACCAATAATAACGTTTTCTTTTAGACCAATCAATGGATCTTCCTTTCCTTTGATTGCAGCTTCTGTAAGAACCTTTGTAGTTTCCTGGAAGGATGCTGCTGATAAGAATGAGTTTGTTGCTAAGGAAGCCTTTGTAATACCAAGCATTACACGTTTTCCTTCCGGAACAGCCTTACCTTCTGCACTTAAACGTTCAACCTCATCATCAAAGTCAAGAATATCTACCAATGTACCTGGTAAGAATTCTGAATCTCCATTTACCTCAATTCTAATCTTCTTAAGCATCTGACGTACAATTACTTCTACGTGTTTATCATTGATTTCAACACCTTGTAAACGATATACACGCTGAACCTCCTGAAGCATGTAATCCTGTACCGCACGCACACCCTTAATCTTTAGGATATCATGTGGATTTACACTACCTTCTGTTAATTCATCTCCAGCTTCTAGTACATCTCCATCCATTACCTTAATTCTTGAACCATAAGGAATCAAATATGCTTTTGATTCTCCTGTTTCATGATTTGTAACGATAACTTCACGTTTCTTCTTTGTATCATTAATCGTTACTGTTCCAGCAAATTCTGAAATAATCGCAAGACCCTTAGGCTTTCTTGCTTCAAATAACTCTTCAACACGAGGAAGACCCTGTGTAATATCGTCACCCGCTACACCTCCAGTATGGAAGGTACGCATTGTAAGCTGTGTTCCTGGTTCACCAATTGACTGTGCTGCAATAATACCAACAGCCTCACCAACCTGTACAGCCTCACCAGTGGCCATATTAGAACCATAACATTTTGCACAAACACCCACATGAGAACGACATGTTAATACATTACGAATTTTAATCTTAGCATTATTTCCAGCTTCAATAATCGCATTTGTATTTACAATTCTTGCTGCACGTTTTGCTGTTATCATGTGATTTGCTTTTACAATCATTTCACCATTGTCATCATAAATTGTTTCACAAGAGAAACGTCCTGTAATTCTTTCCTCTAGTGTTTCAATTACTTCTTTTCCATCCATGAATGCATTAATCCACATTCCTGGAATTTCTTTTCCCGCACAACAATCTGTTTCACGAATAATCAATTCCTGAGATACGTCTACCAGACGACGAGTCAAATATCCTGAATCGGCTGTACGAAGCGCTGTATCTGACAAACCTTTACGAGCACCGTGAGCGGAAATAAAGTATTCCAATACGTCAAGACCTTCACGGAAGTTTGACTTAATAGGAAGTTCGATAGTTCTACCAGATGTATCTGCCATCAAACCACGCATTCCTGCTAACTGCTTAATCTGTTTATCAGAACCACGGGCTCCGGAATCGGCCATCATATAAATATTATTATATTTATCTAAACCACTTAATAGTGCCTTTGTGATTTCATCATCGGCTTCTTTCCATGTCTCAATTACAGCTTTATATCTTTCTTCTTCTGTAGTCAAACCACGTCTGTGTTCTCTGGCAATTCTCTCTACCATCTTCTCTGCTTCTGCAATCAATGTCTTCTTCTTTTCCGGCACTGTCATATCAGATACAGAAACTGTCATAGCTGCCTTTGTAGAATACTTATATCCCAATGCTTTAATGGCATCTAAGGTTTCTGCCGTCTTTGTTGAACCATGTGTATTAATACACTTCTCCAAAATTCTCTTTAACTGTTTCTTTCCAACGTGGAAATCTATTTCCAAGTCAAAAGCATTTTCCGGATTGGTTCTATCCACAAATCCCAAATCCTGTGGAATGATTTCATTAAAGATCAACCTACCCATTGTTGTCTCGATAATCTTCGAACCAACTGTTCCATCAGGAAGCGTAACTGTTCTCTTTACTTTAATCTTCTGATGTAAAGTAATATCTCCGTTCTCGTATGCAAGTAACGCGTTATTTTCGTCATAGAAATAGTGTCCCAATATATCCATTGGTGTACATATTACATATCTATCCGAACTTACACGATATTTAATCATAGAATCAACCTGAATGCTACCTGCCTTATTTACAGTAGGCAAATCTGCAATTATCTCGTCTTTGGACTCATAGACTTTTTCTATGCTGGCATCTAATTCCTTATTATCTGAATAATCGATCATTTTACCCATCGTTAAGTAATAAATACCCAATACCATATCCTGTGACGGAACCGCTACAGGACCACCATCAGAAGGCTTCAATAGGTTGTTAGGTGACAATAATAAGAAACGACACTCAGCCTGTGCTTCCACAGATAGTGGCAAATGCACAGCCATCTGGTCACCGTCGAAGTCCGCATTAAATGCAGTACATACCAATGGATGTAACTTAATCGCCTTACCTTCAACAAATGTAGGCTCAAATGCCTGAATACCAAGTCTATGCAAAGTAGGAGCACGGTTTAGCATAACCGGATGCTCTTTAATTACTTCTTCAAGGATATCCCAAACCTCTGGCTGTAGGCGCTCTACCATTTTCTTAGCTGATTTAATATTGTGAGCAGTTCCCTGTTTTACCAAATCACGCATAACAAAAGGTTTAAACAATTCGATTGCCATTTCCTTTGGAAGACCACACTGATAGATCTTCAATTCCGGTCCTACTACAATAACCGAACGTCCTGAATAGTCAACACGTTTTCCAAGCAGGTTCTGACGGAAACGCCCCTGTTTACCTTTTAACATATCTGATAAAGATTTAAGCGCTCTATTACCAGGTCCGGTTACCGGTCTACCTCTTCTTCCATTGTCAATCAAAGCATCTACAGCTTCTTGCAACATTCTCTTTTCGTTTCTGACAATAATATCAGGTGCTCCTAAATCAAGCAATCTCTTTAATCGATTATTTCTGTTGATAATTCTTCTATACAAATCATTCATATCTGAAGTTGCAAATCGACCACCATCTAACTGTACCATTGGACGAATATCCGGTGGAATTACCGGAACTACAGTTAGAATCATCCATTCAGGCTTGTTTCCTGACTCTCTAAAAGCTTCTACAACCTCTAAACGCTTGATAATTCTTGCACGTTTTTGTCCTGTTGCATTAACCAATTCTTTCTTTAAATCAACAGATTCCTTCTCTAAATCGATACTCTGTAATAATTCATAAACAGCCTCCGCACCCATACCAACGCGGAAATTATCTCCAAATTTTTCTCTTGCTTCCTGATATTCACGTTCTGATAAAACCTGCTTATATTGCAAATCTGATGTACCTTGCTCTAATACTATATAAGACGCAAAATATAGAACTTTCTCCAGTGTTCTTGGAGATAAATCTAAGATTAATCCCATTCTACTTGGAATTCCTTTAAAATACCAAATATGAGAAACCGGTGCTGCTAATTCAATATGCCCCATTCTTTCACGACGCACACTAGCCTTTGTAACTTCTACACCACATCTGTCACATACTGCACCTTTATAACGAATCTTTTTATATTTTCCACAATGACATTCCCAGTCTTTGCTTGGTCCAAAAATTTTCTCACAGAACAAACCGTCTCTTTCAGGCTTTAATGTTCTATAGTTAATGGTCTCAGGCTTTAGAACCGCACCCCTAGACCATTCTCTTATCTTTTCTGGTGACGCAAGACCGATTTTAATGGCATCATAAGTCATACTTGCTTCTACATTTGTATTACTGATTTCTGGCATACCTGGCGCTCCCTTCGTCTTTCTCAACAGGAAAACCGGCTCTTCTTAGTCTTCCTGTTGAAAATTCTATTTCACTAATCTCTATTTTTTGTTCCTAGTTATAGCAAACCTTCTTATCTTCTCTATCTGCTTATAACCGCACTTACAGTTCACATGCTATGAAAAAACCGCTCTAATCAGTATCTGAGCAGTTCCCACTGCTAATCATAATAAGGTTAAATTTCATCATCTAATCCATCAAATGAAAAATCATCACTGTCAAAACCTTCATCAAAAGTATCTACAATCTCTTCATTCAACTCTTGTACGGAAGAGGCTTCTCTATATCCAGCAGCTTCAAAGCTTTCATTTGAATCTACTTGGTTATTGTCTCCTTCGATAATTGGAGTTAAATCTTCGTCGCCATACTCAATATTTTCTGACATCTGAACCTCATTACCATTCTCATCCAATACAGTTACATCTAAAGCCAATGATTGTAATTCTTTCAATAATACCTTGAAAGATTCTGGTATGCCTGGCTCAGAAATGTTCTCTCCTTTGATAATAGCTTCATAAGTTTTAACACGACCAACTACATCATCAGATTTTACTGTAAGGATTTCCTGTAATGTATATGCTGCACCATACGCTTCTAATGCCCAAACTTCCATCTCTCCAAAACGCTGTCCACCAAACTGCGCTTTACCTCCAAGTGGCTGTTGAGTTACCAATGAGTAAGGACCAGTTGAACGCGCATCAATCTTATCATCAACCAAATGGTGTAATTTCAAGTAGTGCATGAAACCAACCGTTACTGCCCCATCAAAATATTCACCAGTTCTTCCGTCACGTAAACGAACCTTACCGTCACGATTAATTGGTACACCTTCCCATTGTTTTCTGTATTCTTGATTTGTAAGTAAATACTCCATTACTTGTGGATCCAAAGTATCCTTATATTTCTCTTCAAATTCCTCCAATGATGTATTTACATAATCATTTGCCATCTCTAGGGTATCCATAATATCGCTTTCGTTAGCACCATCAAATACCGGTGTTGCCACATTAAAGCCAAGAACCTTTGAAGCCAATGATAAGTGAATCTCTAATACCTGTCCAATATTCATTCGGGAAGGCACGCCTAGAGGGTTAAGTACAATATCAAGAGGTCTTCCGTTTGGTAAGAATGGCATATCTTCTACTGGTAATACACGGGAAACCACACCCTTGTTACCATGACGACCAGCCATCTTATCTCCAACCTGAATCTTTCTCTTTTGTGCAATATATATTCTTACACATTGATTTACACCAGGTGCCAACTCATCTCCATTTTCTCTGGTAAATACTTTCGCATCTATAACAATACCAAATTCACCATGAGGCACACGTAGGGAAGTATCTCTTACTTCTCTTGCTTTTTCTCCAAAAATTGCACGAAGTAATCTTTCTTCCGCTGTAAGCTCTGTTTCTCCCTTAGGAGTTACTTTACCTACTAAGATATCCCCCGCTCTTACCTCTGCTCCAATACGAATGATACCTCTCTCATCCAAATCCTTAAGTGCTTCGTCACCTACACCAGGAACGTCTCTGGTAATTTCTTCAGCACCAAGCTTTGTATCACGAGCCTCTGCTTCGTATTCATTAATGTGAACAGAGGTGTACACATCTTCCTGAACCAATCTTTCACTTAATAAAACCGCATCTTCGTAATTATATCCTTCCCATGTCATAAATCCAATTAAAGGATTCTTACCAAGAGCTATTTCACCATTAGAAGTACATGGTCCATCTGCAATTACCTGCCCTGCTTTTACTGTATCGCCATTCTTTACGATTGGACGTTGATTCATACAGTTACCCTGGTTACTTCTTTGGAACTTCTCTAGCTTATAAGCAACATCTGTTCCATCTTCCTTTGTAATTATAATTTCGCTAGAAGCAGCTTTCTTAACTACTCCATCCTCTTTTACAACCACACAGTCACCAGAGTCAACAGCGGCCTTCTTCTCCATACCGGTTCCAACTACAGGTGATTCCGTTACCAACAATGGAACTGCCTGACGCTGCATGTTGGATCCCATAAGAGCACGGTTCGCATCGTCGTTCTCCAAGAAAGGAATCATGGCTGTTGCCACAGAGAATACCATCTTAGGAGATACATCCATCAAATCTATTTTTTTCTTCTCAAATTCAGAAGTCTCTTCTCTAAAACGACCAGATACGTTGTTATTCACAAAAAATCCTTCTTCATCTAATTTCTCATTAGCCTGTGCCACAACATACTTATCTTCCTCGTCTGCTGTCAAATAAACAACTTCATCTGTAACTCTTGGATTCTCCGGATCAGACTTATCTACTCTACGATACGGAGCTTCAATAAATCCATATTCATTAATTCTTGCGTAAGAAGCCAATGAGTTAATCAAACCAATGTTAGGACCTTCAGGTGTTTCAATAGGACACATTCTTCCATAGTGAGAATAATGTACGTCACGAACCTCGAATCCTGCACGATCTCTTGATAAACCACCTGGTCCTAATGCTGACAAACGTCTCTTATGTGTCAATTCACTTAATGGATTATTCTGATCCATAAACTGAGATAACTGAGAGCTACCAAAAAATTCTTTTACTGCTGCAGTAACTGGTTTAATATTAATCAAAGACTGTGGTGAAATTCCCTCTATGTCCTGTGTTGTCATTCTTTCGCGTACTACACGTTCCATTCTTGACAATCCAATACGATACTGATTCTGTAATAACTCACCAACTGCACGAATACGTCTATTTCCTAGATGGTCAATATCATCATCATGTCCAATTCTATATTCTAAATGAATATTGTAATTAATAGACGCAAATATATCTTCTTTTGTGATATATTTTGGTATCAAATCGTCTATATCTCTTTCCATAGCCATACGGATACCATCCATATCACCTTTGTATTCATCAATAATACCTTTTAATACAGGATAATAAACAGCTTCTGTGATTCCAATTTCCGCTACATCAAAATCTACATATGAATTAGCATCTACAACCATATTCGAAAGAACTTTTATGTTTCTTTCCTCTGTCTGTATCATTACAAAAGGAACCGCTGCATTTTGAATCTCAATGGCCATCTCTTCTGTTACAATCGCATCTGCACTTGCAATTACCTCACCGGTATTCTCATTTACAACATCTTCTGCTAAAGTGTGTCCAACGATTCTATTCTTATAAGCAAGCTTCTTATTAAATTTATATCTTCCTACCTTTGCCAAGTCATATCTTCTTGGATCAAAGAACATGCTATTTAACAAGCTCTCTGCACTGTCTACAGATAATGGTTCACCTGGTCTAAGCTTTTTATAAAGCTCTAATAAACCGTCGCTGTAATTATCCGATGTATCTTTGTCAATACTTGCTAAGATCTTTGGTTCCTCACCAAATAATTCTACGATCTCTGCATTACTTCCTACTCCTAGGGCACGAATTAATACAGTTACAGGAACCTTTCGATTACGGTCAACACGTACGTAGAAAACATCATTTGAGTCTGTTTCATACTCTAACCATGCACCACGATTAGGAATTACAGTTGAAGAAAATAATTCTTTACCAATTTTGTCATGACCAATCGCATAATAAATTCCAGGGGAACGTACTAACTGGCTAACAATAACACGCTCTGCACCGTTTATTACGAACGTACCGGTGTCTGTCATTAATGGTAAATCACCCATGAAAATGTCATGTTCGTTAATTTCATCATTTTCTCTATTATGAAGTCTTACACGTACCTTTAAAGGTGCAGCATAGGTTGCATCTCTTTCTTTGCATTCTTCTACTGAATACTTAACATCATCCTCACACAAAACAAAGCTAACAAACTCTAAAGAAAGATTGCCACTATAGTCAGTGATTGGAGAAATGTCTCTGAAAACTTCATTAAGTCCTTCTTCTAAAAACCACTTGTAGGAATCAGTCTGCACCTCAATCAAATTAGGCATCTCAAGAACTTCTTTTTGTCTTGAGAAACTCATTCTTACACTGTTACCAACTTTAATTGGACGAATTCTGTTTTTTTCCATTGACGTTTTCACCCCTTGAATTTTTTTATTGTTTTCTGTTACTTGTACCAATACCCAATCCACATACTGACGCACAAACAACCAATAAATGATCGACTATGGTCTAAAGCATAACTTATATATCTCATATAAGCAAAAAATATCAGTCAGATTTCTTATGTAGCACCATATAAATTTATGCTTTTATCTGTCTGATATAGTTATCTGGAGTTTTGAATAGATACTTGTAAATGAAACACTTTTCGATTGTCATGCGCATACAGTCATTACTTTTAGAAACATTTATTTCCACTTGCTGACTGCTTATATATATGTTAAAATCAATCTAAAACCTATAAAATGCACACGATACCACAATAGTGCATTTTTCATGTTAACATAGATATTTCAAGATGTCAAGGCATTTTTTCTAACAATTCCATAACAGTAGTTCAACCGCTCGTCACTGTTTACACGGTGTAAGCAGACGTATCTACAACAGCCCAGCCAGAGGCTGAACTGTTATACTTTTATTTCTCTTCCCAAATGAAAAGAATATATCCATTTTTCTTTTACTTTCTTTCCCGTTATTTGCTCCAGTGCTTTTTTATAATAAGTAAGCTGTGCTTCATATCGTTCTATAAACAAAACTTCCTTTTCCAAGCGGTCGGTTTTATAATCCATCAACACCAAGCCATCCTCTTCCTCAAAATAAGCATCAATTATTCCCTGTACCAATACAAGCTCTTCACTATTCCATTCTTCTTTTATTTCACAGGCCGGTATCCCAATTACAAACGGAGCCTCCCTCCATAAATTTTGTTTCTGTTCTGCCTTAGTCATTCTCTTTCCAAGGGACGATTCAAAGAAGGAAAGAATTTTCTTGAATTGAAATATTTTCATATCCTCTTTCGTAAATATTCCTTTTGCAATCAATTGTTCCAGTTGATGATATAAATCTGCTTCCTGTTTTACTTCTGCAAAACACAAGCATTCCATCAGCTTATGATATAATGTACCTCTATCGGCACCACTCTTTTCTTTCTTTTCCTCTTTTAAAAACTCTGGCAATGGTATTTGTGTTTCTAACTCCTGCTCGTCCACTACTTCCACTAAGCCAGCTTCATCCTCTGACAAGGAATACATTTTCTTTAATTCCGTAACACTAACCTTACTTTTTAAAAGCCTTTCATTTTCGAAAGGATATTCATAAGAAAATCTTGCTTCTAATTTTTCTCATAAATTTTCTTCGTAAATTTGGTCAGTATTCCAATGAAATAATTCCTCCCTTTTCCCAAAGGCTTTTATATGCTTCTCTACCTCTGTTGTTACTAAATTTTCCAAATGCGTTATTTCAAAATGGAATTCTCCCTTGTTATGTAAAACGATAGGTGCAACCCAGTCTAAATATCCTTTTGCACTTGTTCTTTCAAAATAATCCATCTCTGTGTCTTCTTCATCTAATTTTTCATACCAAGCGCTTATTTGTTTTGTTGTTTCCTCTATGTAACCTGTCATAATCAGTTTCTCTTTTGCTCTGGTTAGTGCCACATAGAGAACTCTTAGTTCTTCCGACAGATTTTCTAAAACACTTTTTCTTTGAATTACTTTCTTTATGAGCGATGGCATTTTGATACGCATTTTATAATCCACATAGTCCACACCCATACCTAGCTCCATATCCATGCAAATCTTATTTCGTATATCCTGGTTGTTGAAATTTTTTCCCATTCCCGACAAAAATACCACTGGAAATTCCAATCCCTTGCTTTTGTGAATGGTCATAATTTTTACTGCATTTTCAGATATATCCGTTCCTGTAGCTTCACCAAAATCCACTTCGTATTTGTGTAATTTTTCAATATATCGCACAAAATGAAACAAGGTGCTATAACTGGTTTTTTCATATTCTATAGCCTTTTGAAGTAAAAGCATTAAATTTTCTCTTCTTTGATTTCCATTTGGCATTACTGATACAAAAGATAAATAACCTATTTCATCATATATTTGTTCTATTATCTCATGTATAGAGCTATAGCACAATCTGCCTCGGAAATCCTCTAGTTGTTCCATGAATTTCCAAGCCTTCTTACTAAGTTCAATTTCTTCTTGAGAAAGGAAATATTTATCTGGTTCCTCCATGACTAATTGCCACATACCACTAAATAACTCTAACGTATCCAGCCATTCCATATCTTTGTATCTTTTTCGCATAATGGCCAATTCTTCCCCTGTAAAATTTCCCAAAGGAGAACGCAAAACTGCTACCAAAGGTATGTCCTGTCTTGGATTATCCAGTATTTTTAGATACTGCAAAATGGTTCGTATTTCAAAAGTGGAAAAATATCCTGTTCTGGTATCTGTATAGGTTGGAATTCCTTCTGCATTAAGGGCTTCCAAAAAAATCTCCGCCCACCCTGTCATACTACGCAATAAAATTACAATATCCCCATACTGGCAACAACGTTTTCCCCCACCATTTTTATCCACAACCTCCAGACCGTTATCCGGGTCAACCAATTTCTTAATCTGTTGCGCCACCATACGTGCTTCTAATTCCTTACTGGATAAATCCTGTTCCTCCTGGCTTAGAACCTGTTTATTCTCCTGGGATTTTTTTTCATTATCATTCTTTTCCCCATCTTCCTCTCTTTCTATTTCTTCATCAGTTATTAATAGCAGCTCTGTACTAGTAGATACTCTTCCTTCCATAGGAAAGCTTGTATTCCCCACATAAAGTGCAGCACGTGCATCATAAGAAATATTTCCCAATGATTTTTGCATAATCTTTTCAAATATTTTATTTACACTTGAAAGCACAATTTCTCTACTTCTGAAGTTTTTGAACAAATCTATTCTTTGATATAATCCTTCCGTTAAAGAATAGGTGTCATACTTCTCCATAAAGAGCTCAGGCCTTGCTAATCGGAACTTATATATGCTTTGCTTAACATCACCCACCATAAAAAGATTGGGAGTACCAAATTTTTCTTTGGTTATACTATTTAGAATTGTTTCCTGTACACCATTACTATCCTGATATTCGTCCACAAGAATTTCATCAAAGAAATTACTATATTCCAGTGCAACCGGAGAGGGTACCTTTTCTCCATTTTCTTCTTTTATAAGAATCTTTAATGCAAAATGTTCTAAATCACTAAAATCCAAAAGTCTCTTTTCCTCTTTTTTCGCTTCATATGCCATTTTAAAGCTTTTGGTAAGAGCAACTAAAGTAGACATGGTGTCCTTTAAACCAATGATATCTTCTAGCATGGCTTGCACATCTTGAAAAAAGAATTGTTTTTCTAAACTTTCTACTGCTTTTTTTACACTTTCCCGAAGTTCTTTTACCTGTTCTCTTTTCTCTCCTATAACACTGTCATCTTTTTTTGCAGAAAGCCTTTTCCATTTATTCTCCAATAAAATCGTACTTTTTTCACTATAAGAACCTGCCTGTACAAAAGCTTCCAAAAAAGCAATGTCCGATACTAATGCTTCTTCATACATAAATGGTCCACCTGGACTTTTTGTAATTTTTAATGCTTTTTGTGATTTTTTTAGTGCTCCTCTACCCATTTCTTCTATATAGGTAAGCATATAGTTAAGCCAAGAAGATTTTTCCATTTCCTCAATGGTAGTTATCTCAAAGCTTTTCATTTTATCATCTAACCATTTTTCCGGCCATGGATAACTCATAGAAAATTCATAAAGGGACTTCACCATTTCCATCACCGGCTGGTCACTTTTATTGGTGGCATAACATTCTATAAGAGCAAGAAAATTCTCTTCTCCCATCTCGTACCATTGTTCAAATAGTGCTTCTAGTACTTCCTGCTTTATTAACTTTAATTCTGCTTCATCTCCAATTCGAAATCCCGGGTCTAAGTCAATTTCATTAAAATGATTTTTTATTACATTTTGACAAAAGCTATGCAGAGTGGTAATCTGTGCGTTTCGTACAAGGTTTGCCTGTTTCTGCAAATGCACATTGTCCGGCTCTAGTTCTAACTTTTTTTCAATGGCATTTTGTACTCGCTCCCGCATTTCTCCAGCTGCGGCGTTGGTAAAGGTAACCACTAACAAACGATCTATATCAATAGGACTTTCCCCCTCTGTAATTTTGGTAATAATTCTCTCTACCAAAACTGCCGTTTTTCCTGAACCGGCTGCCGCAGATACTAAAATATTGCAATTCCGAAGGGAAATAACCTTTTGCTGTTCCTCTGTCCATGTGACCTTATTCTTATTTTCCATCTTTCTTCCCTTCCTTCCCTAAGTTGTAACAATTGGTCCTTTGGCTAAACTGCTACTCTAAGTCTTCTTTTATTTTGTCCCATACTTGGTTCTTGGATAATTTCTCTAATCTTCGATATTGATTTCCCGGCAGTTTTCTATCAAAATTACAAACAGGCTTAAAGCTACAAAAATCACAGGCAGTTTTATCCTCTTTTTCATAAGGATAAATGCTTGTATTTCCTTCCAGTATTTCTTTCCCATATTTTTTCATCAAAAGATTAATATATTCTCCCATATTACCAAACTGCTCTTCTGAAATAGAGCTAGAACGTGCTCCAATTAACCCATCTTTGGTAGTTTCCACAGGAATTACTAAAGACTTTACGGATTTTTCTAAATTCCCATCGGTTCCAAAAGCACGGTCAAACAGCTGAATAACCTGGTTCTTATTGTTTACCAAACCATCCATTTTTAGTTCTTTTAGTATCTCTTCTTCCCGCTTTCCCTCATTTGTCGGTCTATCTATAATGGGATCTTCCATATTATAATAGAAGATACCTGCTGTTTTCACTTCTTTATCTGGATTTTCCTGTTTTTTTAATTCCATGGCAGCATTCATATACACAATCAACTGCATTTGCAATCCATAGTACATATTGTCAATCTGAAACTTTGTGCTTCCTGATTTGTAATCTATTATTTTTACGTAAACTGCATCCTTACTATCAAAGTCTGTCTCACACTGGTCAATACGGTCAATTCTTCCTTGTAATTGCATTATTCTTTCTTCTCCAAGATCCATCTTTGCATTTTCCAGTCCATCCATATAAGAGAAAGTTACTTCATAATCTGTTGGTTCAAAATCCCCTTTTTTGATTTGCTCTGACAATGCCCAAAGAGTACGTTTCATAATACGACACATACGCTCTATCATATATGCATTTCTTTTACTGGAAGTCAAAATAGCATTTCCATAATCCGCTGCAACCTCTCTTACACATTTTTCAATTAATTCATGCATCTCTTCCACGGGAATGGTTTTCCAGGTATAGTTTTTCTCCTTTAGACGATTTGGAAAAATTCGAAGTACATCATGAAATATGTTTCCAAAGTCAACCCCTCCAAATCGAAATTCATAACGCTCTTTAAGTTGCAGACCATACTGTAGAAAATGTGCAAAGGCACATGACACATAACGTTCTACTCTAGTAACACTATTGGATATTTTTTTTCCATATAATGCTTCTGCCACCTGCTTTGACAGACCCTTTTCCTCATTTACATAACCAGCTCCCCTAATTAGCTGCTGTAAGCTTTCCTCAAATCCCGGTTGTTTTTTATAAAAGCGAAACAGCTCCTTCCACCAATCTGCCATCTTCTGTTTCTCATACTCCTGCAAACCGGATAGCAAATATTTATTTCCCAAATCATGATTCAGAAGTTGATCTATTTGATTTCCAACCAAGTCCTGCTGTACATATAATTTCACCTCTTCTTTTGTCACAAGATCCGGGAATATCTTTCGAATCTTAGAAATCAAGTAGGATGGCATAGCCATTTTCCCTTCTTGATTAACCTTATGATAAGAAAGATATAATTTGTTTTTAGGTTTTGTTAAGTTTATATAAAGGTGAAACTGCTGCATATAAGCACTTTGTTTAGAGGTTGGGGCAAGTTCTATGAGATTACTTTCCAATAATTCTCTTTCTACGTCAGAAATCAAACCACCTTTTCCTGTATTTTTAGGAATAATACCTTCATTTACCCCCAATACAAATAATGCTTTTATATCCTTTAATCGGGTTCTCTCCATATCTCCCATTACAATTTGGTCAACCCCCGGCGGTATCAATCCCACCTTTGCTTCTGTAAAGCCTATTTCCAATAGATCACTGTACTCGCCTATGGTAATAGTTTCCTCTCCCAAAAGTTCTACAATTTTATCAAATATCTCTAAAACAATACTGTAAACCTGACTGTACTCTTTGGCTAACAAAGGCATATTCCGCTCCTCAAAGCTTTTTTCATATTCCTTTATTTTGAAATAAACATTTTGTTTTAAAAGGTACTCATGCAAATGAGTAGTATAACTTAAAACTGTATTTTCCCTTTTTGAAAACCCTTTTTGCAGGATTTCCAAATTTTCTATAACCCTTTGGCGAATTTCATTGATGTACTCTATATCTATCTCTACATCTTTACGATAGATCCTTGTCCACATCTGGTTCCATCTTTTTTTACTTTTTATCCCCAAAGCTATGACGTAATTCTCTAACATATCCACATCTTCTTTGGGAATATCCACCAATCCACAACGCAAATATCGAAACATGCTTTCATAATCATAATTATTGCGAAAGATATCCAATAAGGAGCGAATTAGCTCTACCAAAGGATTCTTCATAATATCCTTTTTGTAATCAATAAAGCTTGGAAAATCAAGCTTTTTACAAGCTTTCTCAACCATCGGACTATAAGCTTCTATGTCTCCTGTCAAAATAGCTATATCTCTATACCGATACCCTTCCTCTCTTACCAAACGGAAGATTTCCCCCATAATAGCATCTACTTCCCCTTGGGGATTCCCTGCTTCAAATAAATAGATATTAGACTCCGGATTTTCTATTTTATGCTCTTCTTTATACTTGTCATAATCCATTCTCTGAAAACGAAATAAATTGTCCTCCAAACAGGCCAATTCCGGACTTTCCATAAAACGGTAGGGTATCTGATTTTCTCTAATCCAAACCTCAGGGTTCACCATAACTCCATTTTCTTTGGCTATTTTGTATAGCTTGTGAATGGTTTTTTTCGTCGTATAGAACAAATGAAATTCTTCCCCTACCTGGTTTATATTTTCTCTTTCATCCAAGGTAAGTGTAATTCTTACCTCCTTGCAGTGTTTTAATAATTCCTGTATTAATTTATACTGAACAGGTGTAAAACCTGTAAATCCATCTAAACAAACGATGCCATCCTTTAGCAAATTAGAACTAGGAATAAATTGGGCAAGTACGTCTAAAATTTCCTCTGCGGTAATATATTTTTCCTGCAACAGCTCTTGAAAGCCTTCATAAATAACCAACATGTCTTCCAATTTTCGTTGCAATAAAATTTCCTTCTGAGAAACATTTATCATTTTTTCAATATCTTCTTTTTTGATATTGTACTGTAAAAATTCAGATAGTAATGACTTTATTTCACTTACATACCCTATTTTTTTTACATTGTTTTTTAGTAATTGCAGCTCTTCTTTTTTATTTCCTATTACCTTGCGGACTAACATACTCTTCCCCGTATCCTCTAATACAGTTCCCTGTCGTTTCCCTTGTTCTTCAAATATTCGATAGGACAAGCGCAAAAAACTTAATACATCTATATTTTGAATTCCGTGATTGGGATGCATCGATACTAAATTATGCTGAGTTTCCATGGTAAACTGCTCAGGTACAATGACAAAATAAGACATCTTGGGATTTTCCATAGATTCACGAATAACATTTTCATATAGAAAATGAGACTTTCCGGCTCCGCTTCTACCTAGTATTAATTGTAATGACATAATCTCCCTCTCTTCCTGCTAAGACGTAACCATTTTCCTCTTTCGGTTATCTATTAGGCCATGAATTTGTAACAGTTTAGGTAGGGGCAATCACTTTGCTGGTTGCCCACGTATCAATATAGCACTTTTACTACCACACATTCTTCTATTACCGGTGTGGTAAAATATGGATATAGCATGCGCAAAATAAATACTATATCTATTATACCATAAAAAGTGAGATAAGGCACATTAAGGACTTTGGAGGCAACCTCATGGAGCGTTTTTGCTTTATAGGACGAACTTTCCTATAAAGATTAGGGTGTCAAAAGCTTGTATTTTTTTAGCATTTGTCAAATTGCACAATTTAAGGCTACGATTTGTAGACGGTGTCCGTGTCAGCCAAGCACCACAGACACGTCGATTTCGCCCATTTTGCTCCGTCGCCTATTAGCAAATGTTTCCGCAAACTCGCTACGCTCAAACAGTG
>JAFQAU010000015.1 GCA_017399885.1 Lachnospiraceae bacterium | reverse complement strand
TTACTGCAGAAGTAATGGCATTAAAGGCAAATCCGAACCGTTCTGCAAGAGGTATTGTAATTGAGGCCCAGCTTGATAAAGGAAGAGGACCGGTTGCAACAGTATTAGTACAGAAAGGAACTTTACGTGTAGGTGATTCTATTGCTGTAGGAAAAGCATATGGTAAAGTTAGGGCTATGATTGATGACAAGGGAAGAAGAGTGAAGGAAGCAACACCTTCTACACCTGTAGAAATCTTAGGATTAAATGAAGTTCCAGAAGCTGGAGAGATCTTTATCAATACAGAAAACGATAAAGAAGCAAGAAATATTGCTGAAGCATTTATTAAGCAAGGAAGAGAAAAATTATTGGCAGATACAAAGTCAAGATTATCATTGGATGGTTTATTCTCGCAGATACAGGCAGGAAACATTAAAGAGCTTAATTTAATTGTTAAAGCAGATGTACAAGGTTCAGTGGAAGCTGTAAAACAAAGCTTGTTGAAATTGTCAAATGAAGAAGTTGCAATCCGTATTATTCATGGTGGTGTAGGAGCGGTAAATGAATCAGATGTTTCATTAGCAAGTGCATCAAATGCGATTATTATTGGATTTAATGTAAGACCAGATGCGACAGCGAAAGATATGGCAGAGACAGAAAAAGTTGATTTACGTTTATACAAGGTTATATATAATGCCATTGAAGATGTTGAAGCTGCAATGAAAGGAATGTTAGATCCTATCTTTGAGGAAAAGATTATTGGTCATGCAGAGGTGCGTCAGACATTTAAAGCATCTGGTGTTGGTGTAATAGCTGGTTCCTATGTTTTAGATGGAAAAATTGTTCGTCATTCAAAAGCAAGAATTCGTCGTGATGGAGAGTTGATTTTTGAGGGCGAATTAGCGTCATTGAAGCGTTTTAAAGATGATGTAAAGGAAGTAAATGCAGGATACGAATGTGGTTTGGTATTTGAGAAGTTTAATGATATAAAAGAAGAAGACCAGGTAGAAATTTATATCATGGAAGAGGTTCCAAGATAAGCAATAAAGATTCATCGGGAGGTGTAGCAATGAGAAAGAATAGTATAAAAAATACAAGAATTAATGGGGAAGTCCAAAAGGAATTAAGTAAGGTAATTAGTCAGGAAATCAAGGATCCAAGAATAGATCCTATGACTTCTGTAATTGCAGTAGAGGTTGCACCTGATTTGAAGCATGCAAAAGTATATATAAGTGTGTTGGGTGATGATGAGAAAAAGAAAGCAACCTTAGAAGGACTAAGAAGTGCAGCGCCATTTATTCGTAAGCATTTAGCAAGTACTATTAATCTTAGAAATACACCGGAATTGGCTTTTTACATGGATGAGTCAATTGCATATGGTGTAAATATGTCAAAATTAATAGATGATGTAACAAAAGATTTGGATAAAGACGAAGAACCTGAAGTGTAAATCCTATCGCTAGCACCCTGTTTGTTATTGATAGATAGGGGTTAATATGTAAATTTGTAATTAATGTCAAACTGTCGCACTAAAAAAGTGATATTAGTGGTAACAGTTCAGGTAGGTGTGCATAGTTATTGCACGACCGATAGAGCGTACAACAGGAGTAGAATGGGGCAATTTAAAATGCCAAGCTTGCCCTTTTCTGTAACTGTACAGCTACTCGTCTGAACATTCACTAAAATTTGCTTTATTAATGCGACAGTTACGTGTTTCTGCGTATTTTTTAGTAATAGATTAAGTAGTAAATGGTAAGGGGAGACGGAAAAATGAACAAAGAAATGTTATGGAAAGAGATTGGAGAGGCGAATAGTATTTTTATAGCAGGACATGTTAGACCAGATGGAGATTGTATTGGTTCATGCATGGCAATGTATCAATATTTAACGAAGGAATATCCACAGAAAGAGATATGCGTTTATTTTGAGTCTGTTCCAGAGAAATTTGGATTCTTGGATAAAATAAACGAAAGTAAAATGCAGTATACAGAAGAAAAACAGTATGATTTATTTATTGCATTAGATTCTAGTGACGTAGAACGTTTGGGAGATGCTGGTTTGTGTTTTAAAAAAGCAAAGAAAACAGTGTGTATCGATCATCATGTGAGCAATTTAAATTATGCAAACATGAATATTGTTGTGCCTAATGCCAGTTCTACAGTGGAGGTTTTATATGAGTTACTTGATGAAGAAAAAATAGATAAAAGCATTGCCACCTCCTTGTATATAGGAATTATCCATGACAGTGGAGTGTTTAAATATTCTAATACCTCAAAAAGAACAATGGAAATTGCAGGGATTTTAATGGAAAAGGGTGTAGAGTATACCAAATTAATTGATCAGACCTTTTATCGAAAAACTTATATCCAAAACCAAATACTTGGAAGGGTGCTACTAGAAAGCTTTCTGGTATTAGAAGGGAAAGGAATCGTATCTTGTGTCACAAAAAAAATGATGAATTTCTTTGGGGCTACATCAGATGATTTGGATGGTATAGTAGAGCAAATGCGAATTACAGATGGTGTAGAATTTTCAATCTTTCTATATGAAATAGAACCGTTGGTATATAAAGTTAGTATGCGTTCCAATGAAATTGTGAATGTAAGTAAAATTGCTACTAAATTCGGAGGTGGCGGTCATATTCGTGCGGCTGGATGTACAATGACAGGAACCTTTCACGATATTGTAAGTACCATATTAAAGGAAATTGACATGTAGATGCTTCGTGTTTGTCCTAATAAATAGAAAGGATATTAAATAAACAAAATTACACACTATTAGAAGTGTTTAAGCTGGAGAAGAATAGTGATGATATATTTTTGTTTATATTGTAAATATATGAATGGAATAATTAATGTATATAAAGAAAAAGGATTTACCTCCCATGATGTTGTTGCAAAGCTTCGAGGGATTTTACATCAAAAAAAAATTGGACATACAGGAACCTTAGATCCGGATGCTGTAGGTGTTTTGCCGGTATGTCTTGGAAATGCAACAAAATTATGCGACATGCTGACAGATAAGGATAAAACCTACGAAGCAGTATTAAAATTAGGGATTGTTACAGATACACAGGATATGACAGGTAAGGTTTTAGAAGAAAAAGAAGTAATAAATACAAAGGAAGAAATTGAAGAAGTAATTATGTCCTTTGTAGGGGATTATGAGCAGATTCCCCCTATGTATTCAGCGCTAAAAGTGAACGGAAAAAAACTATATGAACTGGCAAGAGAAGGTAAAACGATTGAACGTAAGGCTCGTGGTGTAAAGATTCATGAAATAAAAATTCTAAAACTAGAATTAGAAAACCAAGAGGCGTGTATACAGGTAAAATGTTCAAAAGGCACATACATTCGGACACTATGCCACGATATAGGGCAAAAGCTTGGGTGTGGTGGTTGTATGAAAAGCTTGATTCGTACAAAGGTAAGTGATTTTACTATTGATAAAAGCCTTACCCTGGACCAAATTCAAGCTGCAAGAGATAAGGATGAATTAGGCAACTATATAATTAATGTAGATGAAATGTTTACAGGAAATCCTAAAATTATAATGAAAGCGGATTCGGATAGATTTGTATATAATGGGAATTCTTTTATGAAAAAAAATATTGAAAAGCAAGAGCAAGGAATAGGTGAATGGATTAAGGTGTATGATAGCAAGAACATATTTGTTGGTATATATACATTTATGGAAGAAGAAAACATATATAAGCCTGTAAAAATGTTTTTATAGATTACATAATCCACGTTTTAAATGGAGGTTTTTATGGAGCATATTTTAAATACAGAAGAATTTCATTTAGAAAATGCAGCAGTATGTTTGGGAAAATTTGATGGAATACACAAGGGACACCGTGTACTTATTTCGTACATAAATAAATGTAAAGAGAGAGGATTACAATCTGTAGTATTTAACTTCGCGTTGCATCCGTATACGTTGTTTTCAAAAGGGGAAGCAAAATTAATTGATACGATGCAGGAGAAAGTAAAGAAATTAGAAGAATTAGGTGTCGATATATTGGTTTCTTATCCCTTTACAAAAGAGACTGCTTCCATGGAACCGGAAGAATTTATAAAAAAAGTCCTAGTAGATAAGGTTGGAGCAAAGTTAATTGTAGTGGGGAAGGACTTTCGCTTTGGGTATCAGCGAAAAGGAAATATAACAATGCTTAAAAAATATGAAAAAGAATATGGTTATCAGCTTGTGGCATTAGAAAAGCTACTGGATGATAAACAAGTAGTTAGTAGTACTAGAATTCGTCATGAAATCAAGGCTGGAAATATGGAAAAGGTGGCTAAGTTACTTGAAAAACCATACACAATAATCGGAGAGGTAATTCATGGAAAACAGCTTGGCAGGACAATAGGAATGCCTACCATAAACCAAGCTGTGCCGGATGAAAAAATTATACCACCAAAAGGAGTTTATGTGTCCAAAGTTATCTTTCAAGGAAAGGAATATCAAGGTGTTACCAATGTGGGAAATAAACCAACTGTAAGTGGTGATAAAAAGGTTGGCGTAGAAACACATATCATAGGTTATGAGGGAGATTTGTATGGGGAAGTGGTAACGGTAGAGTTATATCACTTTCTAAGACCTGAAAGGAAATTTTCCGGTGTTGATGAATTGAAAAAACAAATGTATC
>JAFQAU010000116.1 GCA_017399885.1 Lachnospiraceae bacterium | reverse complement strand
CTAAATCCCTCATTCATGAGGGACTTGCTCCACTTTGTGTGCCAGATGCGTGTTGCATGCCTTTTGCAACAATATTCCTTACGCATCTGTGCACATCCTCGCGGAGCGTTTTGCTTTATAGGACGAACTTTCCTATAAAGCAAGAAAAATGTCTACAAAATTTCATTTGCAGACATTCTTCTAATTCGTATTACTTTAAGTAATCTGTATCGTTTCCGATTTTTCCCGGAGCTGGTGTTAAATCTGTATCTAACACATATACTCTCATGTTAGCTTTTCCAGGCGCTTCTACGCTTAAAGTTCCATTGGTTACTGTCTGGCTATCTCCTGTGATCGCATCAACATAAGTACCATTTGGAATATCACTAAAGGTTGCATCTCCTGTAATAGTAACTAACACAAAGCTGTCTGTACTATCATCTGTGTATCTTCTCTTAAATGCCATATCCGAGAACTTAATTCCAGCCAGACTATACTGTCCTTTCTGTAATGCCGGAATCTCACGTCGAATCTTATTCAATCTCATAAGATGCTGACATAAAGGTTTTGACAAGGTTTCTTCAATTGCACTTCCTGCTTCCGCTTCATATACACCAAAGTCTGACGCTGTGATTTCGCCTTCTAAATAATCACCAAAATAGGCTCTTCCGGTTTCAAATAATGGTGTTTCTTTCCCATTATCGATAACCTTTCCTGCTTGGAATTCTACTTCAGAACCATAATAAATACAAGGAATACCACGGAAAGTAAACATCAGACTTAAGTTTTCTGCCCAGGCTTCTGTTCCACCTTTATAACGTTCTTTATCCTGATTACCAGGTGCATAGTCGTGCGAATCTACATATACCACATTCCATGTAGAATCATTATATGCAAAATCTCCACCAATACTAGCCGCTTCTCCCTCCATAATTGGTTCACCGGTTGCATAATCATAATTCCTTGTTACATTACCAAAGGCACCTTTCGCTGTCTCAAATGCCCAATGCATAGGAAAGTCTATAACATCTAATCCTGCCTTCATACTATAATCCGGCTCATGATAGGTATTCCCATCTAAGAAAGCATTTCGGCTGATTGGCTGTTCTCTTTGTGCTGTACCAGCTGGTTTTACCTCCTTCTCATCTACATCATTGGCATTATCGCTATAGTGTTCCTCTGTAGATACTATATTTACACCATGTGCAAGGTGAGACTCTGACTCCAATCTCCAGTCAAAATACTCCAAATCAGTTCCAAAATCTGAACGAATTTTCTGTGGTGCTTCATTGGCATACTGTTCATAAGCATCTACGACACCTTCGTCATAATACACCCAATCATAGTCCTTACTTTCTAACCATGTATAAAATGGTGCTGACAACGCTGGTGTTTGTTTACGATACCAAATTTCTGTAGATCTGGCACAGACTTCTCCAAACATAAAGAAATTCTCTCCACCCACTGCTTTTAATACCGGATTATAGAAATTATTAAAGCTTAATCTTGAGATATGTTTTACCGTATCTACTCGGAAAGCATCTACTCCCATGTTGATATATTTGCTATAACTATCCGTAATATACTTTGCAACCAATGGATTTTCCGTATTAAGATCTACACAATCACCTGCAATCTGTCCCAATTGACAACCGAAATAATCCCAGTTAAAATGTCCATAATTATGATAATACCTGTAAGGGTCATTTTTCCTACCTTCATATACCGGATCAACATGGTCTTTCATCAAAGCAAGTCTTGTCTGGTATTGCCATCCAGCATAATCACTTTCTTTTTCAAATCTACTAGAATCATAATAATTATCAGGTAATAAGGTATCTTCTGACAATTTCATACACTCTATGCTTCCATAACTGCCTTCTACGGTAGGATCTTTCTCAAACATTGGAGCTAAATTTGACTCACCAAAATTTCCCGTATGGTTAAATACAACGTCCTGCACAATCTTCATACCACGCTTATGCACTTCATTAATCAATGTTTGATATGTAACATCCTCTGATTCATATCTTGGATCTACCTTTTGGAAGTTCATAGCATGATAACCGTGATAATCCAATCCACTGGCATTTTCTACAACAGGTGTAACCCATACTGCTGAAAATCCCAATGCTTTTATGTAATCCAATTTCTCTATTAACCCTTTAAAATCTCCTCGCCAACAAGGATCCTCCTCCGGTGTTCTAGGATTCTCATCCCAGCAATGCACATTATTAGCCGGATCCCCGTCATAGAAACGTGTGGTCATTAGGAAATAAATGGTTTCCTCTCTAAAATCACCACGTTCTGTTTCTACAGGCTTTTCATCTGGATTGGTATCTGCAGGTTTTTTTGAATACCATTTCCCATTCTTATACCACCACTCACCTGTTTTTCTAGTAAGATCTTTTGTCTGATTCATTCCGTAGGTAAATAATAAATTTATCTTATCTACACCAGAAAAACTATAGGTATACCAATTCTCACTTTCTAAAGTCATAGGCTGTCCCGGCCAGACAGTTTCCATATCCTGTGGTAGGGCATTCCAATAATAAATACTTGGAACGGTATCCTTCGCATAATAATGAATGATAATACTTGCATCATCAGATGCAGATAAATCCTGAGTTTCCACATAAGTCTCGATATAATCCTCTACGGTGTTGATCTCTCGCAAACCTACAACAGTTTTTCCATCTTCAATGGAAATTACATCTTCTTTATTATATTCTTTTTTTGTATTTATTTTGTTAGAAACTGTATTTTCTTTCTTACTTTCCACTTTTGTAGAAACTTCTGCGTACTCTACACTTTCTTTCTCATCCCTATAGGGATTCTCTGCATACCATGCATCCTGATCAAACCACCATTCTCCTGCTGTACGACTTAAAGTAGCAGTTTCATAAACATCACCAATACTAAATACGATATCTGCACTATCCACATCGGATATAGTATAACTATACCAATTGTCTCCGGTCTTTTTCATGGGAATACCAGGCCACGATATAACCTGTTCTCCATTTCCATTCACATTCTCATAATATAAATGAGGGGTATCTTCCCCATCCCAACGATAATGTAAAACGATATTATTTTCTAGTTCTTGTTTCGTGGATACTTTTTGATCCCTAAAAATATCCGTTGGTGTTATGACTGCTATTGCTGTAAGTCCTGCAAACACCACTCCAAATGCAACTTTTCCCAAATATTTTCTCCAATGCATATTTTTATCCTTTCCTTTTTCTTTTATAACAGTTGTGCCATACTCTATCCATCTACAGTACCTTAAATTGTCAATTTATACAAATTGCACATATACTTCTTTATGACAGCCCCATTAACAATATTGCTTATTTATTATAAAACATTTACAATCTTGTAACAACACAACAAAATATACAAAAAATAACTGCACTTTTGTTGTTATTGAACAAAGTAGAGAACTTTCTTATAAAGTAAAAAAAGGACTATATATCTCTACAGTGATAAATAGCCCCTTTTCTAATATACTGTCTTTTATAACTTTTAATCTTCCCCTACTTTTCCATCTTCTATATTTGAAAATAATGCTTTCATATTTTCGGTAATTTGGTTCTGTTCTTCAATTAGCTTTGCCAACTGATCCATACTAGCCACCATTTCCGTTGTAAAGCCTTGTACAGACTGAATGGTTTCTTTTATTTCTTTAGAAGATGTAGCAGATTGCGCTGCGAGTTCTCCAACCTGTTTTGCTACTACGGCAAATCCTCTTCCATGTTCACCTGCCCTTGCAGCCTCAATAGAAGCGTTCAATGCTAGCATGTTTGTTTTATTAGCAATACCAGCAATAACACCTGCAAACCCTTCAATCATGTTGGTTAACTTCTCCATCTGTTCTACATTTGCAGATGTTTTTGCCATTAACCCATTTAACATTTCATTCTTTTCTGCAAGTTTTTGAGTTCCTTCTAACCCTTCTTTGATCATTTCTTGTGTATCCATTATTATTTCCCCCTTCTTTAGATATAGTCTAATAACTCTTTTATATTACTAATTCCAATTAGCTTAATATTATGGCTAGCTGAAATTACTTTCTGATTTACTTTTGGCAAAATACAAGCTGTAAATCCCATCTTCGCTGCCTCCGCCACTCTTTGGTCTGCCATGTTCACAGACCTTACTTCTCCTGTCAACCCTACTTCACCAAATACAAGCATCTTCTCTGGTAAAGAACGATTACGATAGCTGGATAATATTACTGCTACTATTGCTAAATCCAACGCAGGTTCTGTAATTCTCATACCTCCTGCAACATTCACATAGGCATCGCAGTCCATCATACGCATTCCCAGTCTCTTTTCAATTACAGCCATCAAAAGATTCACACGATTAAAATCAGTTCCTACCGCCGTTCTTCGTGGTAAGTTAAAATTAGTCTGACAGACTAAAGCTTGTGCTTCTACCATAATAGGTCTTGTCCCCTCTATGGTACAAGTTACTACAGATCCTGCCTCATCCTCCGGCATACCATCCAACATATATTCAGAAGGATTATTTACTTCTTTTAACCCAGAATCCTTCATCTCAAATACCCCAATTTCATTGGTAGAACCAAATCGATTCTTCACTGCTCTAAGTACACGATAGGAGGCATTCCCATCGCCTTCAAAATAAAGCACAGTATCCACCATATGCTCTAAAACTCTTGGTCCTGCAACCATTCCTTCCTTGGTTACATGTCCCACAATAAACACGGAAATCCCCAAGCCTTTGGCTATTCCCATTAAAGTATTCGTAGTTTCTCTTACCTGCCCCACACTTCCCGGCGCAGACCCCACATCTTCTTTAAACATGGTTTGAATAGAATCAATTACTACAACCTGTGGATTCACACTGCGTATACTTTGTTCCACCAAATCTAAGTTTGTCTCACTAAGCAATAGCAATTCCTCTTTAAAGCTTCCTAAACGTTCTGCACGCATCTTAATCTGTCGTAAAGATTCTTCGCCTGAGATATACAGAACTGTTTTCATTTGTTCAACCAATTCTTTACACATTTGCAAAAGCAATGTTGATTTTCCTATTCCGGGATCTCCACCTACCAAAACTAAAGAACCATTTACAATTCCGCCTCCAAGAACCCGATCAAATTCTCCTATCCCAATTAAAGTTCTTGCCTGATCGGATGTCTCGACCTCTGATAGCTTTGATGGCTCCACCTTCATACTACGCAGAAAAGTCCCTGTTACAGATTTCCTGTGAACCGGCTCTTCCACAAATACGTTCCACTCTTTACATCCCGGACATTGTCCTAACCACTTTGAGGACTCAAAACCACATTCTTTACAGAAAAAAATACTCTTTGCTTTTGCCATTCAAAATACCTCTTTGTCTTATTTTGCTTCTACTGCAATCTTTACTGACTGTCCTTCATTAATTTCTACACTTAGATTTAATTTTCCTCCAAGATTTGTTTTCATTACTCCACTATCTTTTTCATCAATGCTCACAATATACTCTTTTTCTGCTTCCAGTTCTAAAGTAATCTGTGCATCTTCCTTTCCTTCAACGAAGAAATCTACCCCATTCTCTCTATACTTCATATTAGTAACAGTGGTTCCTGGCACTGATTCATACACAAACATGCCATTCTTTTCTAATTTGGTAATCTCTGCAAATGTTTTTATTTTATATAAATCACCTTCATATTCAAAATCTGATTTTTTAGACTTTGCAACTAACTCATAATCCCCAAAACTTAGAGTTCCATCTGCTTCCTTCCTAATTAATTCCTTCACTGCTGCCATATCTTATTACCTCCTTTGTATATTACCTTCCTTTTTACAATAAAATGGTTATGTTGGATAAATCATCTTACTATTACAACATAACAGATCAGTCCCAGCTGAACTGTTACATTGTACCAATATAATCCCCATACATATCTTTTGATGTCCCTATCATATCCCACAAACATCTTATTGTTATTATATAATAAATTATAGAAAATTACTAGATTAAGGTTTTATTTTTCATTATTTTTGTGTAATAGTTGTTATTGTTCACATTTTCTCTGTATCTACTTGAAATTTTATTTCTTTTTCTTCCATAAATAAGCGAACGGTATCTCCTGATTTTACTGTTCCCTCTAAAATTGCTTCTGCAAGTATGTCCTCTACTTTTGTTTGGATTACCCTACGAATAGGTCTTGCACCATAATGATTATCAAAGCTTTCTTCTGTTACAAATTGATACACCTCTTCTTCAGGCTCTAAGGTAATTAATAACTGCTCTCTTGCTCTCTTTCCTAACTCTACAAACATTAATTTCACAATGTCTACGATATGTTCTTTTAACAAGGAATGGAATACAATTATCTCATCTATTCGATTTAAGAATTCCGGCTTAAATAGACGTTTTACCTCTTCCATTACTCCATCTTTCATTTTTTTATAGTCTTCCTTATGGTCTTGAACTGTTTGGAATCCTAATGTTTTTGGTGAAATAATTCTCTGTGCACCTGCATTAGATGTCATGATAATAATAGCATTCTTAAAGCTTATTTTTCTTCCCTGAGAATCTGTTATATGTCCATCATCTAAAACCTGTAACAATATATTAAACACATCTGCATGTGCCTTCTCGATCTCATCAAATAGTATAACTGAATACGGATTTCTTCGAACCTTCTCGCTTAATTGCCCCCCTTCTTCAAATCCCACATAACCAGGAGGGGAACCT
>JAFQAU010000115.1 GCA_017399885.1 Lachnospiraceae bacterium | reverse complement strand
ATTTGTTCTTTTTCAAATCCTTCTACTATATTTCCAAACAGTTCATCCACAATCTCTTCAATACGAAAATCCATCGGCGATATCGTTTTCAATTGATCAATAGCAGGAGTATAATGCAGTAAATCAGCACCACTACTCAAGAATACAATCCCATTACATTGTATTTTCTTTCGTAGAGCTATCTCACATGCAATTGCTCCTCCCATCGAATACCCAAGCAAAATTAGGTTTTGCCTAATAATGTTATTTGTCCTCAATTGCGTAATTGTATATTCAACATCTTTTGCAATATCTCCTATACATTTAGGCATTTCGCCTTCCGATTCTCCATGTGAAGTCAGATCCAAACATATGCAATTATATTCTAATAACTCTTTTGTAACTGGTATCATTTCCTCCTTTGTCATTGTAGAACCATGCAAAAACACCAATGAAACTTCACTATCAAGATTGTTCATTCTGGTAAATGATAATAAATTAAATTCCACCCCGAAAAGGTTAAAATAATACTATAATCCTCTGCTTAAAATTTCGCAGATTACCCCAATCTGCGAAACAACACATTCAACAAGAAATCCCTAAAATATGTAAATTAATTATAACAATTCACGAGAATATTGTCAATCGCTTTGTATAAAGCGAATAACAGACTTTCTGATTATTAGTTTTGATTGTGTAATTTTACATTGAAATTTTTGTAATCTTTCTGAAAGTGGTCAAAAAAGTGGTCAAAATTTGAACGCACAATGTATTACGATAAAAAATACTAAATTGAAAGGAGAACTAAAGTATGCCTAAAATTGCTCATAATGTTCGAAAACGAAAGGATGGAAGATGGGAATGGAGATGTCCCATGCCTAAAAGTGTATCAGGGAAAAGTAAATACAAATCTTATTATGCTAAAAGTTATGCAGATATCATTGTCCTTATGCAGAATATACTACCTATATCGACTGAGAAAAATGCTCAAACACAGGAGAAAATTGTATATGTATCTAGCATTGCAGAAGAATGGTTACAGGATATTTCTATGAACAAAAAATATTCTACTTATGTGAAATACAAGAGTATATACGAAAAATATATTAAAGGTAACATCGGAAACAAAGAAGTTCTGTCCGTTTCATTAAAAGACTGTAATCAGATTTTAGCACAGCCAGAGTTAAGTAAGAGTACTGTTTCCAGTATTCGAAATGTTTTATTCCAAATTCTAAAAAGAGGAAATTGCTCGCTTGTAGAAAAAGAAACAAAAATTGTACAAAAAGAGAGTGACAGAATAGGAGGTATCTCTGTGTTTTCAAAATCCGAGCAAAGGAGGATGGTGTCTTATATACTAAATCACAGGGACAATTATCACTTAGGAATCCTACTTTGCCTTTATACAGGAATGCGTCTGGGTGAAATATGTGCATTAGAAACTTCCAATATTTCTCTTGATGATAAAAAGATATTTATTACGCAAACGGTTCAAAGGATTAAAAATGATGGAAACAGTGCTGCAAAAACAGTACTGCGAGTAGATAAGCCAAAATCAATATGTTCCATTCGCACAATTCCAATTTGCGATGAGCTTTCAGAGATACTATCAACTGCCATACCAAAAACAAAATATTTTGTGAATGGCAATCAATTGATGGAACCAAGAACATATCAGTACAAATTTGAAAGACTGTTAAAACAGTTAGGAATAGCAAATAGAAATTTCCATACACTGCGTCATAGCTTTGCCACGAACTGTATTGAAAATGGTATGGAAGTCAAATGCTTGAGTGAAATATTAGGACATGCTGATGTGAAAACAACCTTAAATAAGTATGTGCATCTTTCTTTTGAAAGTAAGCTGGCACAGATGAATAATAGCACGCTTGAAAGTGGTCAAAAAAATGGTCAAATCGAAAAGTTGAATTAAAAAAGTTACTATTTATCAGTGTTTACAAAGAAATTTCGCAGATTGGGGTAATCTGCGAAATTTCCTAATTGGCACTCTCCGTCTATTCGCCGTGTCCATCATGAGCTTTTCTGCCTCTTCCGCCAAATAATCCACACTTTTGATAGCAGCCTGCAGATGCCCAATTAATTAAAATTGTGTTGCATTTTTCATTCTAATCCTTCTGAAAACTAATAAATATTTTTCTCAAGTCACGTTCCGTATCAATATCTATCTTAATTCCAAGCATGGACAACGCCATCTCCACAGCCCTGTCATACGCTTCCAGCGTATCATCCATTCGAGTAATGACAGCACAGTTGTCATATTCCCTAAATCCTTTTTCTATGATACGAACCACCCGGATATTATTTTTCCGGCACAATTCATTTTTTGCCCGTTCCATTCTATAACCATGATAATTGCTATGGTAGTTTTTCGAGAAAAAAATTGCTCCATGGACACTTGGTATGTAAATATCAATCGGCACGCCTATTACATCCTTGTCTCCATATTCTGCTTCTATTTGTTCTGTTTGCAGATAATATCGTAACGCCTCCACTTCCATATTATTTTACAATCGTGCCATATCTTTGCTAAATCTATACTTTACGATTGCCCTTTTTGCCTGTACTTCCCGTCTACAATTAGGGCATCCGCTGCCTTGCACTCTTGTTGCTATGGATGCCTTCCAAGTATGATTACAGGTTCTGCAAGTCCACCAGACAAGTTCTCTTGCGTTTTCTCTTATCTCTGTCGGTTTTATGCTTTCATTAAGAGCAGACCATTCTTTTACCAACTCTAGTTGTGTAGTTTCCAGATTATTGATGCCACTAACCGTAATTGTTCCACTGCAACACTCACATTTACTGCCACGCCCTCTTGTAGAAATCAATGCTTTCCATTCATAACCGCACACATGACATTTCCACCACACTCTCTTATTTGCATATTGTGCTACCTGGTCTGGTCTTAACGGAAGATTTTTGTCGGACCAGTCTTTTGCCAATTCCGGCTGCATGGTTTCCAAATCGTTGTATCCTTTTAATACTTGAATACTATTGCAATAGGGACACTCACTGCCATTCACCCGGTTCTTTATTGCTGCCATCCATTCATGCCCACATTTCCCCTTCCACCACACTTTCTTAGAAGAACCGACCGTAAATTGCCGGGGTGTCAGCTCTTTATTCTTCTCAGACCATTCTTCTGCTAAACGTGGTGCTTTCGTTGCCAGGTCATTAAACCCAATTAAGATACGTTTTCCTGCACAATATGGACAGCCTTCTCCATTCGTACGACTCTTTACAGACATCAGCCACTCATGCCCACATTTTCCTTTCCACCACACTTTTTTATTCGAACCATAGGTTACATTACCCGGTGTGAGTGGCTCATTCTTTTCCGACCACTCTTTTGCCAGTTCCGGATTTACTTCATCAAGATATTTCTTCGCCATATCATCAACCTCCCTATCTTACATATTGAGGGAAGTCATAATTTACTTCTGCCTGATAATATCCCTCTATTGTGCAAGGTGCGTTGAATAAAGCTGTAAGCATGTATTTTTTTATATTCCTTACTTTGGTAGTGTTCTTTTGCAAGCAAAGCAATACATACTGTATATGACTATAATTCAAATTCAAAAATCTGCTTCGCACAATCTCTGTTGGATAAATATTTTTTGCAATTACTATTTCCTCGGATTTACACATGATGACTTCCATAATCAATGCCAATAATTCCTGCAATAATTCTTTTTGATTTTCATGCGATGTCACTAAGAGATCATACTCAATATTCTGACGAATAAACTCCTCATATTGTTCATAGGATCTCGTGTACTCTGCATCTAATCCTATCCCATCCTGTGATATGATAGGATTAGATATAGTTTTATTACAATCAGTATGATTATTATTAGTCTTACTAATAGGTGGTGTAGTTTCAGCAACTTCTTGCGGTGTGCTTTTTACAACCTCTTGAGGTTTCATTTCTACACTACTTGAAGTTGAATTTTGGGCACTTCCTGAAGTTGCAGTTTCTAGACTTCTTGATGTTGGATTTCTTTTCTTCTTATCTGTAAAAGGTACTTTTTCCGAGCAATTCCTTTCTGTAATAAAATTTTTCACATACAGGAGACTTGGCATTCCAAGCCCCCTCCTCTTCTTTTCCACTAACCCAAACTTTTCTAATGCTGCCAACAAATCAATTGCCTTGTTTTTTGATATTCCTAGGTCTTCTTGAATATCTGCAATCTGATAAATGATATATACTCTGTTTTCCGAATCGAACCATCTGTTCTTCATAGACAAACTCATGCGATCAAGAAGTAATCCATACAGTACCTTTGCAGGTAAGGATAAGTCTGAAAAGGTTTCATCCGTTATCATTATCTTGGGTATTTTGATAAAACTAAATTGCTCTGCCTGATTACCGTAATAATATTCAAAGTTCATATCCATCACACTCCTTGTTCTCTACTCCATTGGTCCAACAATGTGAGTATGACTTCTTCCATCTGCTGCATGCTATACCCCTGTGGGAAATAAGAAGCAATTTGTGTCTCTGTTAACGAGAAATAAACTTGCTTTACCGTTCCTGTGACCTCATATAAGATAGCATTGGCACTCTCTATTTGCTCCTCTTCTGTTCCTTCTATCTTTCTTAATCTTACAAGTTTATCTTTGACTAATTTTTTACCTTTCCTTATGTACTCAAGCACAATACATTGAATGTTCTTGGATAAAAACGACAACTCTACACCATTTACAAAAGATATTTTTTTGTTGTCCACCAATTCTAGCAATTCCGGAATAAGCTCAGTTAATCGAATATAACGCTGTACTTGTCGTCCCGAAACCCCGCTTTGCTCGCCAACTTTATCGCAAGATAACTTCTCGACATGATGTCGAGAGGTGCTTTCACTTGCAATTCCCTGATGACTCAACGCTTCCATTTTCATCTTAAACGCAAAGGCTCGTTCACTTGGCAATATCTCTTCCCTTTGAATATTGGCATCTACCATGATTATGGTTGCTTCATCATCCGACAATTCCTTTACAAATACGGGCATTTTCTCTAACCCAGCCAATTCTGCTGCATGTTTACGCCTATGTCCGGATATCAACTCATATCCACCTTCCGGTCGTTTTCTTGCAATTGCTGGAGACAAAATTCCATTTTTCTTTATAGATTCCACTAATTCATCCATTGCCGCATCATCCACCACATGAAACGGATGGTTCTTAAATTCGTGTAGCTGATCTAGTGGAATATCCATTGCACCTTCTATTGTTGGCACTGCTAATAATTCATCATAACTTGTTAACTTCACTTTTTGTCCTGGTCTAGTTTTCATACGCAAGCACCTCCTCTGTTAACGCACGATAGGCTTTTGCTACCTTACCTGACGGATCATGAGTATAAATACTATTGCCCTCTGCACTAATCTCTACTGCACGAATGGAAACCGGAATTTCGGACTCAAATATCATAATGTTATCCGCATAGGCTTCATGCACACTGGCTGAAATATCCTTTGTGAAGTTAGTTCTGTAATCTACCATCGTCAACAAAATACCTTCAATCTGTAAATTGGTATTTAATTGCCTTTTTACCCGTACAATGGTTTTTATCAACTGTTGCAAACCTTTCACTGGCAAATAGGCTGCCTGCACCGGTATCAAAACAGTATCTGCACATGCCAGCGCATTCACAGTCAACATTCCAAGTGAAGGCATACAATCAATGATGATATAATCATATTTTTCTCGCATTACATCTACATATTCTTTTAATAACACCTCTCTGCCAATTACATTAACCATAGAAACCTCTAAACCAGACAATTCAATGTTGGCAGACATAAGATCAATTCCCTCCTCATGAGAAATAATGCCACTCTCCATATTAAAATCCTCTTCATTGATGATCTTTTGCAACTGGGTAGCTAAAGTGATTTCTATCTGATCCGGCTCACGATACCCTAGACTAATCGTCAGACTTCCCTGTGGATCGCCATCAATTAGCAGTACTTTTTTTCCTTTCTTTGCTAAACCTATGCCTAAATTTACAGTTGTGGTTGTTTTTCCAACTCCGCCTTTCTGATTAGCAATTGCTATTACTTTACACATATGTAACACGCTCCTTTTATCTATTTTTTTCTATTTGCTGCTTATCATGCCATTCCTTTACAAGTCGTTCAATCAATTCCACCTGTTGTCTTGGAGTATAATCTGCCGGAAAATATTTTTTTATATTATCTACCGAAATTCTTAATTGTTCCTTCTGATTCGGTTTTCTCTCTCCCAAAATTTCATAGATTAAATCCATATCCAACTTTCCTTGTTGACTTTTGATTTTTAATCTATTTGCCTGTGATAAAGAAGGCGTTGCTTGTTCTAAATCCATAACCGCATACAATTCATACTGCTCTTCTTCCGAAAGATATGAAAGTTCAACACCAACTGTAAATGAGATTTTTTGCTCATCTACCATGCAGAGAATTTTAGGAATAAGATATGTTAATCTGATATATCGCGCAATCTGCCTTTTACTCTCCCCCACCTGTCTTGCCAATTGCTGATTGGAATCAATCTTTTCACCCTCGGTTATTACCAATTTTCCTTTCTCTTCACAATCGCATGTTGGTTTGAACCATTTTACTGTTGGATTAACATCAAACTTTTTGCCAACTTGGCAAGAAGTTAAATCGGTTCTTTTTCCCTGCTGTTTTATCGCATCCAATTTCATCTTATAGGCAAAAGCTTTTTCACTTGGTTTTATATCCTCTCGATACAAATTGCTGTCCACCATTGTAATTACAGCTTCTGTGTCATCTAATTCCAAAACGAATGCCGGAACACTCTTTTTCCCTAATAATTTGCAGGCTTCCATCCTTCTATGTCCGGATATAATCTCGTAGCCATTTCCATAAGGATTTTTCCGCAATATCAAAGGAACCAACACTCCATTTTCTTCAATACTTTGTGACAACTCCGCTAATGCTCTGTCATGTTCCACTGCAAATGGATGTCCTCTAAATGCATTTAATTCACTTATTTTTACTTCTTGAATTTGTTCAACACCCATTACCGTGCAAATCACATTTTGCCTCATTTCTGTTTCCATTGAAATTACCTCCTGTCTTTATTGATAATAAAGTAAAAAAACCGCTTGCCTTACATCATCAAAGATGTAAAACAAGCGGCAAATAACCTACTTTTTAATTGTTGTCAACCTATTAAAATCAAAAATATTACAAATTTATTATTGTGTCTACCTATACGAGTTCAAACCCCACAGAAACTTTTACTTCATGAAAAATCTCTTTTTCTTTGCCGATTCCGGAAGTTTTATTGAAGCGAAAAATCGTCGTAAAGTGCGTAAATTCAAGGATTTCTACGAATTCACCTTTTGTAGCAATGTGACCGTCTCCACATGACTTGTCCAAGGAAATAAATCATAGGGATACACCCCTTCCGGCTTATATCCATGTTTGGTCAAATATTTTAAATCTCTTGCCTGTGTTTCCGGATTACAAGAGATATATACAATTCTTTTTGGGGCAAGCGTTAGTACGGAGGATAGAAATGCCTCATCACTTCCTGCTCTGGGTGGGTCCATGATCACCACATCTGCCTTTTCACCCTGCTTCGCCATTCCAACCATAAATTTTCCCGCATCATTTTCATAAAAACGTATATTTTTTATTTGATTTCTTTTGGCATTTACAATGGCATCTTTTACAGCGTCTTTATTTAATTCTACACCAATTACCTCTCCTGCCTTTTCACTGGCTATAATCCCTATGGTTCCAATTCCACAGTATGCATCTATTACCCTTTCTTTGCCTTTTAAATTAGCAAGTTCAATGGCTTTTTGATATAATCTCTCTGTCTGTGATACATTTATCTGATAGAAGGATTTGGAAGAGATACGAAATACATGCTCACATAAAGTATCCTCAATAAATCCCTTTCCATAGATAACATTTTCCTTTTCTCCTAATACCATACTGGTTTTTTGGTTATTTACGTTAAGTACAATTGTAGATATCTCCGGATGGAGCTTTGTAAGCGCCTTTACAAAATTGTTTTTGGATGGAAAAATTGGTGTTCCCACCACCAATACCACCATAACCTGTCCACTTTTTTTTCCTACGCGAATCAAAACATGACGAAGTAAGCCATATCTTGTATCCTCGTCATAGACCTTGATTTTGAAGGATTTTAATAAATTACGAATAGACACAATAATTTTATCTGCCAACTGATCCTCTATTAAACAATCATCCACTTTTACTACCTTATGTGTCCCTGCCTGATATACCCCGGAAATAATGTTTCCATTTTTCTCTCTCTGAAATACTGCATGTACTTTATTTCTATAATAATATGGATACTCCATTCCTACAATAGGATAAACCTTACAAAAGGAGCCTAATAATTTCTCTACCTGCTTTTGCTTCTTTTTCAGCTGTTCTTTATATATCATATTCTGATATTGACAGCCACCACATTTTTTTGATATATTACATACTTTCTTTTCCATACTTTTTTCTCCTAACATAGTCTGTAACAAAAAATCTACACCGGTATCCAAACGGTAATTTTTGTTCCCTTTCCATATTCACTTTCTAAGCTTATATCTCCATTATGTTTTGCAACTATATGTTTTACAATGGCAAGGCCAAGTCCCGTGCCACCTGTTTGCTTTGAATGACTTTTATCTACCCTATAGAACCTTTCAAAGATCCTCTCCTGATGCTCCTTTGGAATACCAATTCCTGTGTCTGTTACACATAATACTACCCTTTCATCTGCCGGATAAACCTCCACATGAACAGTTCCATCTTGTTTATTGTATCGGATTGCATTATTTATCAAATTATATACCAGCTCTTCTATCATCATTTTGTCGCCATTGAAAATAGAAGCTACACCAGACATAGTAAGCCTTACCTGTCTTTTACCGGCACTAAGCTGAAGCATATCTACCGCTGTTTGCACAATAGTATTTAGATCAATTTCCTCTTTTTCTATTGCATTATCCATTACATCTAACTCTGACAAATGAATAATATCATTAATTAAACTAAGTAACCGGTTGGAATTTCTGTGAATTTCGTTGGCAAACCGAGCTACATCCGCCTCATCTGCCATTCCATTAGAAATAATCTCCGCATATCCGGAAATGGCAGTTAGTGGGGTTTTTAATTCGTGAGATACATTAGCAGTAAATTCCTGTCGCATAATTGCACTTCGTAAAATATCACCATGTTGTTTCACTATGGTATCAATAAAGGGCTGTAGCTCTTTATAGGTTGTTACGCTTTCCATATGCTCCATATCATTTGCCAGCTTTTCTATAGGCTTTATAATACTTCTTGTAAAAAAACTTGCAATAATAATAGTAATAACTACCAAAACAATGGTTAACACCAAAATATAAGGAAGAAAACGCATTAAAATACTCCATATATTTTCCGATTCCTTTGCTAACCGTAATACACAACCATTCTCTAACTTTACAGCATAGTAATAATTACTTTTATTTAGCGTTTCTGATTTTCTAATGGCCTGTCCATATCCTTGCTTAATGGCATCCCTAATTTCCGGACGATTACCATGATTTTGTAGCTGATTTGGATTGATATAATTATCATAAATTACCACACCATCGGATTTCACAAGTGTCACTCTAAACTCCTGAAATGTATCCTCCTCAATGGCATCCATATTTTCAAAAACACCTATACTTTTTAATTCCATGGTATAGGTACTTAAATCCTCCATAACTTCTTCTTTGAAAATTTCCGTAAAAATAGTAGTTAGTAAAATCATTGTAACCAAAATAGTCATACAGATGACAAACAAAAACTGTAAATTAATCTTTCTTTTCATCTTACTCTCCATTCCGTTGTATACAACTACTCCATTCGATAACCCACATTTCGAACGGTTTTTATATGCTTCCCTTCTTCTCCTAGCTTATGCCGTAGCGTTTTTATATGCATATCCAAGGTTCTGGATTCTCCTTCAAAATCCACGCCCCAAACCTTTGCCATTATTGACTCCCGCTGCAATACTACCCCAATATTTTCCATAAAAAACTTACATAACTCAAATTCCTTATAGGTCAATTCCAAGGCTTTATTATCTATGTATACTACCCTTCGTTCCAAATTCATTGTAATATTTCCAAGTATAAGCTCCTTTTCTTCCTGTAAACATTTTGTTCTCCTTAAAACCGCTTTTACCCTGGAAATCAATTCCATAATACCAAAAGGCTTTGTTAAATAATCATCTGCACCAATATCAAAGCCCTTTACTTTATCCATTTCTGTTGTTTTTGCAGTGACAAATATAACCGGAATCTGACTGGTAGATGCTTTTTTCCTTATTTTTTTTAAAATACTAAGTCCATCTTCGTCTGGTAGCATGACATCTAGTAATACCAAATCCGGTTTTTTTGTTTCCATTCGTTTCAAAAAATCCTTTCCACAAAAAAATTCTTCCACCTGATATCCACTATTTTTTAATGCAAATGCTTCAATTTCTCGTATATTATTATCATCTTCTACTATGTATACTAATACTGACATAATATCCTACACCAAACCTTTCTTTCCTAATGTTTTCAGGGATTGGAACGATTCAGCCAGAGCTGACCTGTTACGTTGTAATTCCATGTAAAATGTACTATATTGATATGTGAAAAATGAACAGAATGATTGCCCTTACTTAAACTATTGCAGCTTGTTCACCTTTTAAACACAGAAGAAGATGTGACACATTTCTTAAATTACAAATGTTAGTCCACATCTTCTTTGTTATCATCCTATGAAATTTAAGACTGTCCCGTCTTATTGCCACTCATTATAAAATATCTACATATTTTTTCCTATATTCCTGGAACATTTCCTGGAAGGTACTTACCTTTTCTTTCTTAAGCTCAATTAAATATTCATGAGCTTCTAAGCCTTCTACCTTACTCTGTAGCAAACTAACTGCTATATTAGAACAATGATCTGCTGTCCTTTCTAAATTGGTTATCAAATCCTCTAATCCAAGTCCAAGCTCAATCGTACACTTTCCATTCTGTAAACGTTTTACATGATGACGCTTCATCTTTGCATGTAAATGGTCAATTGCCTCTTCCAATGGCTCAACATTAAATGCCATATCTGCATCATTTTCTTTAAATGCATTAAAAGAAATTTCCATAATTTCTCTTAATGCCTTACGAAATACATCCAATTCCTTCTTTGCATCGTCAGAAAAACTCTGTCCGAGCTTTTCCATATTCTGTGCGATCTCCATAACGTTGATAGCGTGGTCAGAAATTCTCTCAAAATCACCCTTACACTGTAATATGGTAGTAATGGTCTGATTATCTTCTACTGACAACGGATGGTTACTTAATTTTACCAAATAATTTCCAAGCTCATCATCGTAACAATCCACAATTTCCTCAATTTCAATTACTTTCTTAGCCTTTTCTTCATCATATTTATCATATAAATCTATTGCTGTAAGCAATGCTTCCTTAGATAAATTCGCCATTTCTTTTGCAACTTCCACACACTGTGCTACAGCAAAAGCCGGTTTTTCTAGAAAGCGAACGTCTAGAAGCTGTAAATTCCCAACAGTAGTAGCTTCTTCCTCATTTACTCTTACAGTAAGAACTGCCATTTTCTCTAAAATACCAGACATAGGCAATAAAAATAAGGTGGCAACTACATTAAAAATAGTATGCACAACTGCAATTCCTGCTGCATTGGCAGCTTGTCCCAAAAATTCAAAATGTACAAAAGCATTTACCAAATAGAACAATATCATAAATATGGTTGTTCCAATTACATTAAAATATAAATGCACAAAGGCTGCTCGTTTTGCATTTTTCTTTGCACCAATTGAAGACAGCAATGCTGTTACACAGGTACCAATATTTTGTCCCATAATAATTGGTATTACCACGCTAAATGGTACAGCTCCTGTTATACATAATGCCTGTAAAATACCTACTGAAGCAGAGGAGCTCTGAATTATGGCAGTTAATACTGCTCCTGCTAGCAATCCAAGTATTGGGTTTGAAAACATAGTTAAAATACTTGTAAACTCTGGTACATCTTTTAATCCTGATACAGAATCACTCATCATATCCATACCAAACATTAATACTGTAAAGCCTAATAAAATCGTTCCTATATCTTTCTTCTTCTCACTTTTGGTAAATAGCATAAGAACAATACCAATAAATGCTAAAATTGGAGAAAATGAACTTGGTTTTAACATTTTTATCCAAAAAGCATCTCCCTCAATTCCGGAAAGACTTAGGATCCAAGATGTTATTGTAGTACCTATATTGGCACCCATAATAATACCTACTGCCTGAGACAGCTTCATAATTCCCGAGTTTACAAAACCTACTACCATTACAGTTGTGGCCGAAGATGACTGAATAACGGCTGTTACACCTGCTCCCAGTAGGACACCCCTAATGGGCGTTGATGTTAGTTTTTCTAAAATTCTTTCAAGCTTACCACCTGCTGTCTTTGCAAGAGAATCGCCCATAACATTCATTCCATATAGGAACATTGCCAAACCACCAAATAAAGATAATACTTCAAAAATTCCCATCGTTTGCACTCCTATTTTTTCGTATCTTTTGCTTATGATACCTATATTTTGTGTAACTTATCTTCTTCCTGATCTTACCTTAATGACCTTTCTACTTTTTAAGCACACCAATTTCATTATAAAATAGAAATGCAAAGTAGTAAATATATTTTTTAATTTTTTCTATTCTTCCTCATGATTTCCTGTAATGGAGAAGATAACCCACTCCGATATATTGGTAGCATGATCACCAATTCGCTCAAAATATTTTGCTACCATAAGCAGATCTGCTGCCTGCTCTCCATTTTGTGGATTCTCATGAATCAATCCTATCAAATCATTTTTTACAGTTTGAAATAACCCATCTACCACATCATCCTGTTTAATTACTTGCTTGGCTTTTTCTAAATTTTTCTCCACATAAGCATCTACTGAGTCAATTAACATTTTCATGGTTTCCTTTGCCATTTCCTGTATATGCTCTAATTTTTTTATATATGGTTGCCTTGCCAACATAATTGTTATTTCTGAAATATCCGATGCATGATCTCCAATTCTTTCCATATCCGTAATCATTTTTAATGCAGCCGATATTTGTCTAAGATCTCTTGCTACCGGCTGTTGTTGTAATAAAAGACGTAGACATAAGCTTTCTATTTCTTTTTCCTGTCTATCTATCAATGCATCCCCACTAATGGCAGCCTTGGCTTTTTCCACATCCTGTGTCACCAAAGCAGATACTGCATTTTCAATGGCACGCTCAATCATAGCACCCATTTCTATCATTTCTTCATTTAATCGATTCAGTTGTCTATCAAATTGATTTCTCATATTTGCCTCCCATCTTATCCAAAACGACCTGTAATATAATCTTCTGTTCTCTTATCTCTTGGCATAGAGAACATTCTCTCCGTACTTCCATATTCAATTACTTCTCCCATAAGAAAGAAGGCTGTATTATCAGAAACCCTGGTTGCCTGCTGCATGTTGTGCGTAACCATAATAATCGTATAATCTTTTTTTAATTCTATCACTAAGTCTTCTATCTTGGAAGTAGAGATAGGATCTAATGCTGATGTAGGTTCATCCATTAAAATTACTTCCGGTTCTACTGCCAAAGCTCTGGCGATACAAAGTCTTTGCTGTTGTCCACCAGACATTCCTAGCGCTGACTTCTTTAAACGGTCCTTTACTTCATCCCAAATTGCTGCCTGACGGAGAGATTTTTCTACAATAATATCTAAATACTTTTTCTTTTTTATTCCGTGTGTTCTTGGACCATAAGCAATGTTATCGTAAATACTCATAGCAAATGGATTAGGACTTTGAAATACCATGCCAACCCTTTTTCTTAATTGGTTAATATCCATTTTTCCATAAATATCTTCTCCATCTAACTTTATCTCCCCTGTAATTTTACATCCCTCTACCAAATCATTCATTCGGTTTAAACATTTTAAAAAAGTTGATTTCCCACATCCACTGGGACCGATAAAAGCTGTAATTTCCTTTTCTGACACGCCCAAGCTAATATCCTTTAATGCATGAAAATCATTGTAATACAAATTTAACCTATCAATCTTAAACTTATGCATTTCTATTTTCTCCTTCTTGTTACTTTTCTATTTACAGCCCACCAGAGAGTCTGGAAAGTTTTTTCGCTAACATCTCTGAAGCGAAATTTATAAGCAATACTAACACAAGTAATACTACAGCAGTAGCATACGCCTGCCCTGTATAGAGCCCTTCCTTAGACAAACTATACATATGCACGGACAAGGTTCTTGTGGAATCAAATACACTATTTGGAATTTTAGCAATACTTCCTGCAGTGTAAATAAGAGCTGCCGTTTCACCCACAATTCTACCTATACTTAGGATTACTCCCGATAAAATTCCCGGAATGGCACTTGGCAACACTATTTTAAAGACGGTTCTTAGCTTTCCTGCTCCAAGTCCAAAGCTTCCAAAACGATAGGAATCCGGTACTGCAAGTAAAGCTTCCTCTGTGGTTCTCATAATAACAGGCAATACCATAATTGCAAGTGTAAAGGCACCAGATAATAAAGACAGCTTCCATTTCAATGTAGTTACAAAAAACAGCATTCCAAACAATCCGTAAATAATAGACGGAATCCCTGTTAACGTCTCTGCTGTAATACGTACTAATCCTACTATTTTATTTCCTTTTTTCGCATACTCAACCAAATAAATTGCTGCCCCTATTCCAATCGGCACTGATATAAGTAATGACAATCCCGTCATAAGCAAAGTATTTATAATTGCAGGGAACATGGACACATTTTCCGTATTGTATTCCCATGCAAATAATGAGGGAGTTAAATGTGGAATTCCTTTTATTAATATGTATAAAGCAAGAAAAAGGAAGGCACCCATGGTAATTGCCATCGCCAGTATAACTGTAAGTAATATTAAAAAGGATATTGGTCTTTTTTTGTATGATGCTATTTTTTCCCTCCACGTACGTTGATTAATTGCTACAATTTCGTTCATTTTTTCCTCCACCTTATTCCATTGCCTTATAATCGTACAGCCATAGCAAAACTGTGCTATACTGTTTTACCTTTTATAATGGAAAATATTAGATTAATAAGCAATATAAATACAAATAAAACTACACCAGTTGCAATAAGTGCTTCTCTATGTAAACCACTGGCATAACCCATTTCCGATACAATGTTTGCGGTTAAGGTTCTGGCACCAGCTAATATTCCCTTAGGCATTCTTGGCTGATTTCCTGCTACCATGATAACCGCCATTGTTTCGCCAATAGCTCGTCCCAATCCAAGAATCACACCTGCTAAAATACCTGATTTTGCTGCAGGTACGATGGTTAAAAATACACTTCTTTCATGGGTCGCCCCTAAGGCTAGTGAACCTTGATAATATTTATCCGGTACCGTTCTAATAGCCGATTCAGAAACACTAATAATAGTTGGTAAAATCATAAGTCCAAGCAATATAGATGCTGTTAAAATACTATTTCCATCACCACCAAACAGTTCTCTTGTAAATGGTACCAATACGCTTAGTCCAAAAAATCCATAAACTACGGATGGAATTCCTGCCATTAAGCTAATGCATGGCTTTAAAACAGCATAGAGCTTTTTAGGGCAAAATCTCGCCATAAAAATTGCAGTTAATATTCCAATTGGCACCCCAACCAAAAGAGCCCCTGCTGTTACATATATACTTCCTAGTATCATTGGTAAAATACCAAATATCTCGTTACCGGGTCTCCATGTTTTTCCAAGGAGAAATTTTACAATTCCAATTTCCCCCATTGCCGGTAATCCATTTATTAGTAAGAATATGCATATTAATAAAACGGATATAATAGAAACAGTAGCTGCAATTAGGAATATTAGTTCCATTCCTTTTTCTTTTCTCTTTATCATCTAATTTACCTCTTACTTAACATTAGTCCATTTCGTTACTGTGCCATTAAAAATTTCTTTTACCTGCGTAAGCGTCAATTGTGAAACCTGATTATCTTTGTGAACTATCACAACAATTCCATCCATGGCAATTGCGGTTGAAACCAAGCCCTGACTTTTTTCTTCTTCCTTTAATTCTCTAGAAGCCATACCTATTTCACAAGTACCTTCTATTGTAGCATTTATTCCCGTTGTGGAATCGCTTTCCTGCACCTCAATTTCCACATTACCATTTATTTTCCCATATGCCTCTTGTAGCTTTTGCATAACAGGTGTTACCGAAGACGAACCGGCAATTACTATTTTTCCAGTTGCACCATTGGATGTAAATGCCCCAGTATTTTCAATTTCAACATAGCCATTTTCAGCTACGATACTTTGTCCCTCTTTACTAAGCACGAAATTCATAAAATCTGTAGCTGCTAAACTTAGTTCATCCTTAGTTACTACAAGAAATGGTCTTGCAAGAGAATAAGACCCATTTATAATATTTTCTGCGGTTGGTTCTATTCCATCTATATTTACAGCCTTTACAGTATCATTTAGAGAACCTAAAGAAATATACCCAATGGCATTTTCATTTCCGGAAACTGTAGTCATTACAATAGAGGTGCTATTTACTGAAATTGCATCTAAGGTAGTATTATCTATCTTATTTCCATTTGCATCCTTTTCCTCTACACCGGTAAGCTCTACAAATGCACCTCTCGTTCCTGATCCTTCTTCTCTTGTTACAACACTAATTGTATCCGAACCTGCGCCACCACATGCGGTCAAACTCCCCACTACGAACACCATACTAAGTGCAATTCCCATTATTTTCTTTGAAATCTTCATGTTATTCTACCTCCAATATGTATTATGGTAAATCTTACAGGCAGAAGCCCATCATTCTGCCCACATCTCTATCTTATTATGCAAATGTAAAATTCATAATCAAACTTTTGTAAAATTCATGTAAATTCTTTGTAAGCTTTTTTACCGTTCATCCCTTGGCTAAACAGTTACCAACTGCATAAATATAGCATAGGTACAATCTTGACATTTTATCCCCTAAGTAGTACCATGAAACAGGTTGTAAATAGCTACAGCTTACATATTTTTGCGTAACGACTCTCTTTGTAAAATCAGCTATGAGTCGTACCATTTAACAAAGGGGCTGGTCCCCCCTAAGTTTTATACTATACAATCATAAAGATAAGGAGTTTTTGATTATGGAGAGTAACTTTTTTACCCCGGGAGAGGTAGTAGAAAACAATTTGAAAGCACAAGTAACAAAAGCAAATCTTCCACTTGGAAAAATGATTCTTCTAGGTATTATGGCAGGTGCATTTATTGCTTTAGGTGGGGCAACAAGTAATGTAGCAGTACATAATATAGCCAATGTAGGAATCGCCAGAACATTGGCAGGTGCTATATTCCCTGTGGGACTTATGTTGGTTATTTTAGTAGGAGGGGAATTATTTACCGGTAATTGTCTTATGCTTATGGCTTGCAAAGACAAGAGAATTCGTATTTCTCAGATGCTTAGAAACTTAATCGTTGTTTATCTGACTAATCTGGTAGGAGCTGTCATTATTGATATTTTAATCTTTTATTCCGGACAATTAGACTATACCAATGGTGCTCTTGGTGCTTATACCATAAAAGTTGCTATAGCGAAAGCAAATATTGCACCGGGAACTGCTATTGCCAGTGGTATTTTATGTAATATCTTAGTTTGCCTTGCTATTTTAATGGCTGGAGCCGCCAAAGATGTAACAGGAAAGATTTGGGCAATTTTCTTTCCTATTTGGGCATTTGTAATTGGAGGTTTTGAACACTGCGTTGCTAATATGTTTTACATTCCAATGGGAATGCTTGCAGCAACAAATAATAATTACGTAGAAAAAGCAGAAGAACTATATGGAATAACTTCCTCACAATGTGCAGATTTACTTTCTATTCAAAGTACGAGTAGTTTTATTTATGTAACAATTGGTAATATTCTTGGTGGTATGATATTTGTGGGGCTAACCTGCTATATTGTTCACAACAAAAAGTGGAAATCATAAAAAAGACTGTGACACAAAGAAAATCAATACAACAATTCATAAACTTCTCAGCAAAAGAATCATTGTATTATTCTTCTTTCGTGCCACAGCCTTTTTTCTTTATAGGATGAAATTTCATATAAAGAAAAAAACAAGTTCCCAATTTTAAGGAACTTGTTTTTTTATTATAATTATTCAGCAAATAATGTATTTGCTAATGTTTGTTGATCTGTAGTGCTTAATGTATATTTGTTATCTACTAATTGAACAGTAACTGTAACAGTTGTCTTTTCTCCATACTCACAGTTTGCTGCCTTTTCTGAGATAAAGTTATAATACTCTTCAGCAAGGAATGTCATAAACTCAGCCTGATCAATTGTTTCATGTGTTTCCTGATACTGTGTTCCAAGTTCTGTTCCTAATTGTGTAATCTCATCTTCTGTTAAGTTTAATTTTAATGGTTCAATTTCTACATCTACAGTAAAGTTCTTACCATCTTTTTTTGCTTCTTTTACTTCATATTTTGTTTTCTTTAATAAATCTTTTACAAGCTGCTCGTATTTTCCTTTTAACTCATCTGATAAATCAAATCCTGTTGTCCATCCCTGTACAGTTACATCTATCTGTTCCTGATAAACTTTTTCTGCTTCTGATTCTTCTACTTCACAAATCTTAGCATATTCTGCACATTCACCTTTCATGATTGTATCAAGATATCCTTTTACATATCCTGTTGCATCAAAACTCTTACATCCAGCTACACTTACAACCACCATGAACATACAAACGATAGCTGCTAAACTTTTCTTCATGTTCTTCATAATCTTTTCCTCCATAAGTTATAAATTATTATTTTACTTCTTTCAAGGCTCTCTTCCATTTTTAGAAACCTTTTCCAAAGTCAGATACCTTGAAATTCTATCATATTGGAAAATTTTATGCAAGCTTATTTTTTTTTCGTAACATTTTGTAACCCCCTTTTGTACTCATCTAGTAGCTCTTCTGCTATATCATAAGTAATATCCTCTATTGCTGTTTTTAATTCCGGAAGGATTTTTTCAAACTCTTCTTCATGCCTATAGGATATTAATTCCTCCATAATAGCATCTGCGTTATCAATTTGAAATTCCTTCATATATCCTTCCAACTCTTGTAATTTTTTCTCTAAAGTTGTTTTTGGCATAAGTGTTTTTTTCTCATCAGCTTCTTGAATTTTCACAAAAGGCTTTAGACTTTCTTTATAACTTTCATACAAGGAAAGCAATGTTTTAGTCTTATTATGAAGCTCATTTATATTTTCTACCTTTCCAAATTCTTCCATCATTTTTGCCATATTAGAAAGTTCAATTGCTCCAATTAACATTGCAGCACTTTTTAATGCATGTACCTCCACTGTATAATTTTTTATATTTCCCTCTTCTAAATAATCAGATATTAATTGCACCTTTTCCTCTATGGTATCATAAAATACCTGCAACAATTTGAAAAACATTTCTTTACTGCCGGAAACAGCAATTCCTATTTCTACATCTAAGCCCGGAATTTTAACAGAATTATCTTTTAAATCCTCAGCCTTAATATCCTGTTCCTCCACTTTTTCACATATGTTTTCTTCTACATCTGGTATCCATTTTTTTAATATTTGCTTCAATTGTTTTATGTCAATTGGCTTACCAATAAAATCGTCCATTCCACATTCCAAAAACATTTTTTTGGCATCTGCCACAACATTTGCTGTCAGTGCAATGATTGGAACATTTTTATAATACTCTTTTCTCATAGAACGAATTCGTTTTGTAGTCTCTATCCCGTCCATATCAGGCATCATGTGATCCATGAAAATCAAATCAAAATCCATTCTTTCTGTTAATATTTCCAAAGCCCTTATTCCACTTTCCACAGTAACAATTTCCAGCCCCATTGGCTTTAACAATCCTTCTGCTACATTGCGATTCATTCGGTTGTCATCTACTACCATGACCTTTTTATTATGCCCCTTAAACTCTAACTCTTTTTCCTCTTTTTCTTGATTATCTTCACAAGTACCAATACGTTGGGGAATTTGGAAGAAGAATTCACTTCCTTTTCCATATTCACTTTGTACATAAATCTCTCCACCCATCATATTAACAAATGCTTTACTAATGGCAAGCCCTAACCCACTTCCTTCAATTTTTCGATTTCGCTTACCATCTAATTGATGAAATGAAGTAAATAATCTTTTTATATTTTTTTCTGCAATTCCTATACCTGTGTCCTTTACAGAAAAATGCAAGATTCCTGTGTCTTTATGCTTCTCATAATCTATGGTAATGGTAACAGAGCCCTTTTCCGTAAACTTAATGGCATTATCTCCCAAATTTAATATAACCTGTCGTATGCGCATATCATCCCCATACAAATATGGTGGAATATCTTGATTTACCATAATTTTCAAACGGATATCTTTTTCTCCTATTCTTGTAGTTAATATGTTCTTTATATCTTTAATTGCTTGATGCACAGAATAGTTAACCTCTTGAATTTCCATTTTTCCCGATTCAATTTTGGAGAAATCTAAAATATCATTTATAATAGAAAGCAGTGTTTTCCCTGCATCCTTTATCTGCATTACACGCTCTCTTTGTTCCTGTTCTAATTTTCCTAAAAGTACAATTTCTGTCATGCCAATAATGGAATTCATTGGTGTTCGAATTTCATGACTCATATTTGCAAGAAAATTAGATTTTGCCTCATTTGCAGCTTCCGCCTCATTTTTTAATTCTAACAGCTGTTCCATATGCACTTTTAATTTTTCATTGGCATCTACAAGCTTTTTTCGTGCCTCCAGCTTTTCTACTGCATTAAAAATCTGTTTAAATACATAAATAAATATCTCTAAATCATTTTCATCTAAAATAGTTCTTTCTTTTGAAGGCTTCCAGCTATCTGTCATCTCAATATATCCAATAAAGATTCCATTTAAAACATCATTATCGTAGTTAGGAATTGCCACAAAGGATACCATCCTTGCCTTAACAAATGGTTCTAACACTTTTTCATATTCTTCATGCTCAAATCCGTTTTTATAAAAAACAAATCCCTGAGGACACTTTCTAAAATACCTTACAATTTGATTTATTTCTTCTTTTGATAAAGTAAATTCTAAATCGGAATACATTATTTCATTTCTATTCTCTTCGCATTTAATTACAAAAGCTTTGTCCAGGTAGAAATTATTTTTTAACAAGGGAATAATATTGGATAACTCTTCTTTTATTTTTCCTTTCATATGATTGGTAAAACGTTGCAATAAATTAAAAAATTGCATTGTTTTCATCATATCCCTATGATTCTTTTCCGCAGCCTCCTTTTTTATCCATTGGGAAATTTCCTCTAAGGTTATGTCATTTAACTTCATTTCCGGAAAAATAATTTTATCCTTCTCTTTTATTTCCTTTCCTAATAATTGATTAATTTGTTGCTCATGAAATTTATAATTATTTTTTCTACAATATTTCTTACACTCTAAAAGTACTTGTATCCCCTTCTCCTTTTCTCCCATTTTTTCTAATAGATCATATTTTTCCACAGCGTATTGCGGATAATTAAAAAACATGGCCCCTGTTGATCTATTCATATAAAACTCTGCTTTATTCATATATAACAAAGCCTGTTCATAGTTCTCTTCCTTTTTTTGATTTAATGCATCTACAAAATATACCAAAAACATACTATCATCTGAATGAATCTCTTCCTCTTCTTTAGGGGTACCAAATATATGTGCCAGATACTGCTTCGCATTGTTTAGGTTTAAATTACAACGATGCATGATCCCCTGTCGAAAACAGGATAGGGCAATTAAGGCAAACAATTTTGAAATATCGCAGGTGTGTATACTGCTTTTTTTCATTAAATACAATATATTTGCTGCCTCTAGTAAATAATTGCTGGCATTTTCATAGTCATGTGCCAGAATACAATTAATTCCCAAATTGTATAAGGTTTCCACTACTTCATCCACCATACCATGTCTGTAATAAATAACAAGTGCCCGATTATAATACTTATGAGCCTGCTCATAATGCTCCAATCCACAGTTGCTGTATCCCATACCATTACAATTTCCGGCTTCTGCAACCTCATCATTACTCTCACATACAATCTCCATACATTTATTGTAAAAATAAATACACACCTCAAAATAACCATGAATGGAAGCTAAAATAATGTTCTTCTTATAAGCTTCTAATAAAAACTGTTGATTTTGCAGTCTTTTTCCTATTTCAATACCTTTATTAAACTCCTTTAAACGCTCGTCAATACCCTTAACAGTTGAGAAATTATGATAATCATTGTTGAAGCTATATGCATATATATGGGCTAGGTGATTCCATTGTTCAAACTCTTTACACTGCTCTATAAAAGAATAGGAAACAGGTGTATCTAATTCACTAATCCACATACTCTTCCAGCCTGAATATCTGGCCATATTTTTTATCATATTTACGCGGAATATAAGTTTTTCGTCAAAGTTTTCTTTGGCTATCTTCTCACAATGTTCAATATTCTCTACGGTTTCCACCTCATTATCCCTGTAAACATGAACCATAGCCTTGTAATAATAGCTGTTAAATTGAGAAAGAACCTGTTTCCTAGGATTACGAAATGTTAAACGCTTCATTTCCTCACAAACATACAAGGCACCTGAGTATTCTCCCATTCCAAGACTTGTCCAAAAATACATGCGAAGTAATTCCAATCTTTCCTCTGGTAGCATACTCTGCTCTTCATATTCCAATCTTTCAAAAAATTCCTTTAGATAATAATAGGCCTGTTCATATTCCAATGTATAAGACATGTTATGTAATTTTTCTACATAATCTCTTATATTCCCTTCTTCAGACCGTTCTATAACAATTTCGTCTCCCTCGTATATCCAGTCACAGATTAAATCCTTCCCTTTACACATCTGCATAAATTGATTTTGTTCCTGCTTTGAAAAAGAGAGCTTTTTACCCCCATCATTATAAATTAAAACAAATTTTAGGTTCTTATTTTTTTCCTGAAAAAGTTTATTTAAAATCTTCCAAAGTGACAATCCACTTGCATTCGTTTCATTTAAAATAAAGAACAAGGGCTGTTCCTTTGAGATTTCTGCCAGCATATTTATTACTGCTTCAAGAAACTTTTTCTTTTCATACTCATATTCTCCTACTAGAATATCCTCTTTTCGCACGCATCTTTTTCCCTGCAAATATCTTTCAAATATCAATCTATGAACATAATATACCTTTGTTTTATCAAAGAAGCTTTCAAAGGAAAATTCCCCCTCTTCCTGCTTTTTTTCTACATAACTCTTTATAAGATCCAAAAAAGGCTCGTATGGTGCACGAATTTCCTCTGGGACATAGTTATGAAATATCACCTTATAACCATGCTTTTCCACCTCTAATGCTTGAATATCTTCCATTTGAGGATATAGTGCATTGTGATGTTTTATCACTAGCATAGAATTGTTTTCTTTCCCTTTTTTCTTTAATAATGTTCCAATATATTCCCCTAAATAACTACGCTCTCTTTTTTTCATTACCAAAGCCCCCTCATACGATCTTCCCTGTCCTACCTCACTGTCATTTTATGCTAACCCCATCTATTACAATCCTCTCTATCTATTCAACTAATCTCAAGTAGGATTGCTTACCCTCTGAGCAATCAGCAACGTGATTGCCCCTACCTTAACTATTATAATCATTTTACAAAACCTAGCAAAAATATGCAATATTTTCCCTAAAAAAACATATTTTTTATACACTTTAAACAAATACAAATTACAAAAGGGGGCACATGTCCCCCCATCTGTTTATCCTATCTATTTATCATTTCATTACACGTTATTGATAATTCTTTTGCATTTCTTCATAATCTTTTGGTGTGAATCGATGATATATGGCACCGCATTCTTCAAATTTAATACAATACCGATAATCATCCGGATTACCGTCTTCAAAACAAATCATATAATCAAAATCCTCATTTTTTATTTGCTGGCATATAACACAATCCGAATACTGGTAAAAAACCTGCAAGATATCTTCAATCCCCAAATGACAATGTCCGATTTTTTCAATAAATGCCGCTAAAAATCCAGTGTCAACTACTTTTTCATGAACAAATTCTACTCCCTCTTCCGGAATTTTGATGCAAAATCTTTTATTCTCCCTTGAAATAGAAATGTTACCTAATTCATTTTTCACAAATATGGTAAATTGTTGCAGAACTTCACTCATAGATTCCTCATCCAAATCAGAATCCAGAAGGCGATTTATAGATTCTAGAGGATAGTAAAATCCTATAGGAGTTTTTGTATAGCCCAACTTAATTTGTGCTTCCTTTGTTACATCTATTAAATTCTTTTTTAAAACCTGAAAATTGAATTCTTTTTCCATATACTGCTCCTTATATTCTAATTTCATTTCGTGAATCTTTCACAATTTAAGTAGCAGTTCATCCAAAGGCTGAACTGCTACTATTTTAGTAACCATAATTAGATTATAACTTGTGTTTTCTTATTTTGTCTACTCCAATCCTCCTACTACTAGTGAAGAAGGGAAATAAGTCTTTTCTCACACCTATTTTCTCTTAACTTTTATCCTATAACTCTTTGTCTTACCATTTTCCGCAGTTACTTTAATGATAATTACTTTCGACTTACCTGATTTTAATTTTACTACTACTTTATTCGTATTCTTTCCGTTGATTTTTATGTTTGCGTTACTATCTGATTTAGTGGCTTTAATAATTACTTTTGACATTTTCTTTGATAAAGTAAGTGTATACTTGGTCTTCTTCTTCTTAAAGGCCGGTGTTAACTTTCCTTGCGAAAATGCTATTTTTGAAAGATAGTTATCTTTACTCTTTGCCTTTAAAATCGTGAATGTACGTTTTGCAGTTACATTACTACCATCTGTTGCAGTTGCTGTAAACGTAACCTTTCCTGCACCTACACAAGTAACACATCCATCCCAATCAATCGTAGCCACGCTTTCATCACTAGAGCTCCAATCTAATTCCGAATCTTCTAATTCTTCCGGATATATATTGGCATATAATTCAAACTCATCTCCTACACGCAAATCCGCTTCATCTTCTTTGTCTAATTCTGTTTCAAGCGTAATACTTTTAATCAATTCTTCTGAAAAATCATCCTCATCTGGTATGTCTGTCTGGCTTGGAACTGTGGTTTCAAAAGGTTCTTTAGTCGTAGTTGGTACTTGTGTTTCATCCATTTCCGGTATGTCAGTTTCTAACGGATTTTGTGTTCCCACTACTGTTGTTTCCTGTGGTACTATTGTTACCTCTGGTTCTGTATCTTTCCCTGGAACGATTGTCTCTTCCGGATCTGTATCTTTCCCCGGCACTAAGGTTGATGTTGGCATTGGTGTCACTGTTACTTCCGGACTTTTCTTTGGTGCTACAGTTTCTACAGGTTCCTTTGTTGTTTGTACCGGACTTGGTGTAACACTTGTTCCTTTATCTACAATCTGTAAAGTAATCGTTCCGGTAATTCCACTTTCATCCTCTGCTTTTGCTGTAATAACAACGGTTCCTGCCTTCTTACAACTTACCCTTCCATCTTCAGATACCGTTGCAATTTCTGTATTACTACTATCCCAAATGATATTTTTATTCATTGCATTATCCGGCTGAATAATTGCTGTTAACTGTACTTTATCACCAACCTTAACAAGATTAGACGATGCAGTAATGCTAATACCTTTAACTAAAATCTTGCTTACACTCAATAGAAAGTTTCCTGAAACACCACTTCCATCGGTAGCGGTAGCTGTAATATAGGCATTCCCTGCACCTACACAGGTAACCTTACCATCTTTATCAATAGTTGCTACCGTCTTATCACTTGACTCCCAGGTAAGCGCTTTGTTTCCCGCATTTTCCGGTCCAACTGTTGCCACCATGGAAAAAGAATCTCCCACATAAGCAGGTGTCTTACCCGGAGAAATGGAAATACTATCTACAACTACTACTTCATTGGCTACTACTTGGATGCTATAATCTGTCAAACTATTTACAGCAGAACCTTTTTCCACCATCACATAGTAGGTTCCAGCCTCTAGTAACTGATCTTCTGTGTATGCAACCGGATTGGTTGTGGTTTTTACATCCGTAATTTTATTGGTCCCATCTTCCTTGTACAACACTGCATGAAATAATCCATCGGTACTCTGTCTTGGAACCGTAGTTTTTAATTTTACCCTGCTGGTTGTTGGTAAGGTAAACTTATAGTAATCCTTGTCTGTTTCTATTGGAATATTTCCTATGTAGCTACCATTCGTTTCTATGGTATTCGCTGTATCAATGGTATCATTATATTCCTGCTCATGGTCGGTGGCGGTTTCTGGTTCGTAGTTGACTTTTAGTTGGTAGTCAGAGATATTACATCTGCCCCCATTTCCCCCCACCGATATATAATACACTCCCTTTGGCAAGCGATACCTATTTGAGTACCTTGTCTTGTTACCATTAGAACCAATGGTACAAATTTCTTTTATATTAAAATCCTCATCCTCACTATATAAGGTAATTTTATTACAATTCCACTCGTCAGACCTAGCATTATAAGTCAAATCTTCCAAATAATATTGTAATTGCACAACCCCATTTTGTTCCAACTCAAATTTGTAATAATCCACATCCTGTGTTTGATAATAATAAGAATCCCATCCACATAAATTTAAATTACCTACATATGCAATATTAGGTTGAATCACATTGGCAGTATCAAATGTGTCATTCCACTCCTGTTCTACCGTGGAGTTTGATTCTGCTTGAAAACAAATTTTGGTAATTGTTCCTTTTACCCTATATATCCCTTTTGACAGACGTAATTGAATTTTTTCACCCCTATAGTTATAACAATCCCGCAAAATCGACGTTTCGTTTCCATTATCTGCAACCCGATATATATCTACCAACTTATCAATGCTTACTACCCCACTCTCTGTCAACTGAAAATACGCTTCACTTCTACTCTCAAACTCCTGATTAAGTGGCACGTACTCTATATCCGCAGCCTTCACCATGCTACGAATATTCACACCATAATTCCCTACATTTCCTACCAGTAACGCAGCTGTCATTACTGCTGCCATCCCTTTTTTCCAAATTCCTTTCCTCATAATCATTCCTCCTTATTCCTAACATTAATGATATACCCTTAATGAAATATAATTGCTCTGTTATGCCTTCTTGTTCTAGTATTCCGGCATTCCTTCTTCCCAAAAATAAAGGCGATTGCCCTCTTCCGTAGTAACACACAAATGATCCCCTTCCATTGACAACCAAAATGGATAATTTGTCTCCCCATTATTATCATAACGGAATGAAATACTCTGTTCATCCCCATTCTCATAGCTTAGGATTAACTGTCCACTCCCTTCATAGGCAAATACCTGTCCATATGAAATATAATAATCTTCTAACATGCCTAAATCAGTAGACTCTATAACCGAATTGGTAAAATAATAGTAACGTTCTGTTGCAAAGGGATCAATTGCCGGAACTGTTTGTTCTTTTACAACCGGCTTGGGTGTTGGTTTCTTCGTTGGCTTTGGTGTTGGCCTTGGCGTCGGTGTTGGTGTTGGCCTTGGTGTTGCTTCCGCCTGTTTTTTCTTATTTTCACAAACTGTCTTCATCTGTTGTGCATTCAAGTAATCATCCGCCAAAAAGAATTCTTCAATGGCAGTGTCATAATCCTCTGCATTTTTTGACAACTCCCCTAATTTGTAATGACATTCCTTTAATTTCTGTTTTGCCATATCATGATTTCCCATATCCTCTAACTTCTCTATGGCACTATTGTATTGCCCCTGTTCTATCATCTGTTGTACTTCTTGCAACTGTAAGTTCTGCTTACCACCATTATAATACCATGCAATAGCTATACCGATTCCCAGCAACAATAACAGGACAACAACGCCAGCGACTTTCTTTCCTACACCGTTTTTTTTCTCTTTTTGTTGCAAAATCTCACCCCCACAATATGGGCAGTTCCGGACATTATCTTCCACTTCCTTCCCACACTTTGCACAAAACATACGCTCCCCCTCCTTTGTTACATTTCCAAATTCTACACAACTTTTACATCTTTCTTTTCACCCTATCTGAACATATATTGTTCTATTCATAAGACTTAATCAATTCCACATTTGCTCTTTCGTATTTATTCAACCAGGATTCGTCAAATTCATCTGCTGTGTATAAGCCTTCATACCAATACTGGGAATTAAAATATTTACGCAAGTCCTCACTTTCAAAAATCCATCCATTTCTTGCATATATTTCATTTCTTGCCAGACGCAACATTTCGGCAGACATCCAATCTACATCTGAATCACTCAAATAACAGCTATCACTGTCCGGAAGAATATACTCGACATCCTCTTCATAAACATCTTCCTCATAAAATTCATCCTCATAAAATTCATCCTCATAAAATTCATCCTCATAAATATCTTCTTCATAAATATCTTCTCCCATTAACTCCAAGGAAGTATCTTCCATTGCATTTGTTGTGACATCCGCTTCCATGTAATCCTCTGTATTTGTCCAAACAGAATATGCTTCAGCAAGTTCCATTTCATGAGATACAGCATATTCTTTAAAAGCCTCATATACCAAAGTATTTGCAATTAGATCAGTTTGGGGAACATCATTCAAAGACAATGCCCCTGTTTCAAAAGTCTTCCCGTCCGCACTGAGAATAAATTGAAGTCTTGCTTTTACTTGCACCTCTTGGTACAAACAATAACCTGTAAATTCCACCACTTGTTCTCCTCTCACACCATCAAAATACTTCCAAGTGGGACTTGTAAAAAAACTATCAAACGCCTCGGCATATGTAATATAAGGAATAGCACTAGGGTAACCGTTTTTTACCGCCAATACATGTACATTCTCCATGTCTATGACACTCTCCACCTGATCGCTAATTTCCTTGACCTCCGCACATCCAATCATAGAACAAAACAATGCACACACACATGCCATACTTGCAAATTTCGCTTTTTTTGTCATACTCCCTCACCTCTTCTTATACCAAAAGATTCGTTTGTCACAACACTTATTCGTAGTTACTTTTCACAATTTTTTCTACTTTTTGCTTTTTTTACTGTAACAATATTATAAATCCATTTTTAAATATATGCAACAGATTGACACATTAAATGTTTTTTAAATATTTGTTTCATATTATTACACACTCTTACAAACGGATTCGTGCGCATCCTCGCGGTGCGTTTTTTGCTTTATAGGACGAAGTTTCCTATAAAGCAAAAACAGGGACAATCTACCATAAGACTGTCCCTGTTTAAACTGTTACACTTTATTCTTATAAATGCAATGTTCTTTGTGATATTTCTTTCGTCTTTCCTACATTCCAGAAATTTTCTCCCAAATAACCACAAGTACGACGTGTTACATTCATCTTTGACTGGTCCTTATTTCCACATTGTGGACATTCCCATTCCATCTGTTCGTTGATAACAATCTCTCCGTCAAATCCACATATATGACAATAATCTGACTTGGTGTTAAATTCAGCATACTGAATATTATCATAAATAAACTTTACCAAATCCTCTAATGCCTCCAGATTATGTCTCATATTTGGAATCTCTACATAAGAAATGGCTCCACCGGATGAAATTACCTGGAATTGACTCTCAAAAGTAAATTTGGTAAATGCATCCATCTTTTCTCTTACATCTACATGATAAGAATTGGTGTAATATCCCTTATCTGTAATGTCCGGAATCTCTCCATATTTTTCTTTATCAATTCTTGCAAAACGATAGCATAAAGATTCTGCCGGTGTTCCGTATAACGCAAATCCAATCTCTGTGGATTCTTTCCAATCATCTGTTGCTCTTCGCAAACGATTCATCACTCTACGAGCAAATTCGATTCCACCAGGCTCTGTATGACTATGTCCTGTCATAATTTTCGTTACTTCATAAAGTCCTATATATCCCAACGATAAAGTAGAATATCCTCCATGAAGTAATTTATTGATGTTCTCACCTTTCTTTAAACGTGCAATGGCTCCATACTGCCAATGCACCGGACTTACGTCAGATAATGTACCTTCTAATGCTCTGTGGCGACAAAGTAATGCATCAAAACACAAAGATAATCTTTCTTCTAACAATCTCCAAAATTCTTCCATATTGCCCTTAGCAATAATTCCTATCTGTGGTAGATTGATACTTACCACACCTTGGTTAAATCTTCCTTCAAATTTATATTTTCCATTTTTATCCTTCCATGGGGACAAAAAGCTTCTACATCCCATTGGTCCAAATACATTTCCTTCGTAGTTTTCACGCATTTTCTTAGCTGAAATATAATCCGGATACATACGTTTTGCAGAACACTTTACTGCAAGCTTTGTTATAGAATCATACTCTCCACCTTTTAGACAGTTATGTTCGTCTAACACATACACAAGCTTTGGAAATGCAGGAGTCACATATACCCCTTTTTCATTCTTAATTCCTTCCAATCTCTGATGAAGAATCTCTTCTATAATCATAGCGTTTTCTTTTATATATGGATCACTCTGATCCAAATTTAAAAACAAAGTAACAAACGGAGACTGTCCATTTGTAGTCATTAATGTGTTAATCTGATACTGTATTGTCTGTACACCGGATTTTAACTCGTCTTTTAATCTATCTTCTACAAACTGGTCAATGAGATTTTCCGGAATCTGTCCCGAATATTTCTCTGTATAATGCTTTTTGTATTTATCATAGCTCTTTCTTAAATATTTGCCTAAATGCTTAATATCTACAGTTTGGCCACCATACTGGCTACTTGCCACTGCTGATATTATTTGTGTCATTACTGTACAGGCAACCTGAAAGCTTTTAGGTGACTCTATCAGCTTTCCATTCATAACTGTTCCATTTTCTAACATATCTTCTATATTAATTAGGCAACAGTTAAAAATAGACTGCAAGAAATAATCTGAATCGTGGAAATGTAAGATTCCTTCCTCATGTGCCTTGGCAATCTTTTCAGGTAATAACATTCTCCTTGTTAAATCCTTTGAAACCTCACCTGCAATCAAATCTCTTTGTGTAGAAGCAATCACCGCATTTTTATTAGAATTCTCTTCCATTACGTCCTTATTGCTATTACGAATTAACCCCATAATAGAGTTATCTGTGGTATTGGCCTTACGTACCAATTCTCTAGAGTAACGATACACAATGTATGTTTTTGCTAATACGAATTTCCCTGCTGCCATAAGCTTTTGCTCAATAATGTCTTGTACTTCCTCTACAAGCATTTTTTCTTTTTTCTTTCCCTCTATGTAGGCAACAATCCCTTCAATGTCACTTTCACTAACCCTTTCAATCTCTTCCACTTCTAGGTTAGCCTTACGAATTGCAATCACAATTTTATTTCTGTCATAATCAACTAAAGTTCCGTCCCTCTTTACAACCTGCATATTACTCTTCCTTTCTTACACATTCATCTGACACACATCATTATATCATACCCCTTTTCTCTTGTCTACAAAATATAGTGTATCTATTCTAGTACAATACTAGATATTGTACCAATTTCCCATTTTTTAGATTTAATTTTTTTCCTTATTTTACGGGATGTCAAGTACATTCTTCATTTCTATCTATAGAATTTAACCCCAATTTTTTCCAAACTTTTTGTCCTTTTCAACAGAAAGAGATTCCTTAAACCTTACTATTTTTGTTAGATTACTATGAAACTTAGGGAGTGCAAGCCCGTTTTTTGGGCGCTGTAGTCCCTTAGTTGAATAGTATGTCTTTGAGCTCTTTTGCGAAAAGACGTCACCCCATAGTAAACACGCGTGTTTCGTGCATGGTGATGCACACGAATGCTTGCGTGTTTACTATGAAACTTAGGGAGTGCAAGCCCGTTTACTTTAAAACTGCTGTCATACAAATTTTACGTGGTACATATAATAATTTATATAAACTTTATATAACAGTTCCGCCCCAGAGGTAAACTGTTACATTGGCAGTATCATTTATTATTATTTTTGCCTTTAGGAGGTTTTTTATGTCGAAAACAAAAATTGTAGTTATTCAGCGAAAAGAGTTGATTTATACAGGCATATTTGTAGGCCTTGCTATATTACTTATTCTTCTATTTATTTTTATGTTTGGCAACAAAAAACAATCTACAAGTGAGACTATGTCCAAATATAAGCCTGGCGTTTATACTACACAGCTCTCCCTTAATGATACCCTTTTAAATATTGAAGTTGTAGTAGATGAAAATCATATAAATTCAGTAAATTTTGTAAACATTGACGAAAGTGTATCTGCTATGTATCCTTTATTAGAACCAGCCTTGGAAGAAATTGAAAGCCAACTTAGCAACAATGTGGATATTTCGGAAATCGTGGTGGAAGATCAAAGTAAATACACCCAGACACTTTTACTGGAAACCGTAAAAGAAACCTTAGAAAAAGCAAAATACTAATTGCTTATCTTTGAAAAAAATGCTACCATTAAACAGATTGCTATAACAAAGGTATAACCGTTCATTCATGGTTACTTATAAAATGTGAGAATATACAATGTAGATAAAATTTACATTTCAGCTGGACACTTTATTTATTCCAAGTGTCCTCCCTGTAAAAGTATATGGAGACATTGCACTCTACACACAACATCTACTTTCCATGGCTGAACGATTACAAAACTACGAAACGGAGGAACTTTTATGCTTGTTAATATACTTACTTCCATCTTTGTATGGGGAATTGGTTGCATCTGCTTATTGCAGCTTTGTACTTCAGCCGGACTATTTCCCTCTCTCAAAAAGAAATCTAATGTTTTTAATTTAAAATCAATTCATTATCCAAGCTATCAACCAACTACTAGAGATTTTCTTAAAATATTTTTCTATGCTATATCATTTCGTATGGTTATCCATCTTTTTTCTGCTCTTATTATGGGGGTATTTTTTTCCTCTGATCAGCCCCTTACTCTTGAACAGATAATAAATAAATGGGTTCTTTGGGACGCCAATAACTACATAAGAATTACAACTGTGGGTTATGGTGGCTACTGGGAGAATGGTATGGCTACCACACTAGTATTCTTCCCTCTATATTCCTGGTTAATGAAAATTGTGAATTCTATTATTCCATCCATAAACCTTACAGGGCTTGTTACTTCTGCCCTTTGCTATGCGGTTGGATGTGCATATTTTTATGGAGCAGTATGTCTGGACTATGGGAAATCTATTGCAAAGAAAACAATTATTCTTATATCAATATTTCCATTTGGTTTTTTCCTTGGAGCAATTATGCCGGAAAGTACTTTCTTCATGGTGGCGGCTGCCAGCTTCTACTACATAAAAAAACATAACTGGCCTTTGGCAGCTCTTTTTGGTGCATTGGCAGCACTTTCCCGTATGCAGGGAATTTTACTGGCAATCCCCGCTGCTATAGAATGGCTTACTTATTATAAACCAATTTTAATGCTAAAAAAGAAACGTTTTTCTTTGTTTTGGAAGATTTTTCTAACAAAAGCAATGTGGATTCCGTTTATGATAACGGGTACTTTGATTTATTTATATCAGAACTATCTGATTACCGGAAATCCATTTCAATTTTTAGAATATCAGGAAAAGGTTTGGTATCAGACACCCCAATATTTTGGAAAAACGGTTTCACAAATTTGGTCACGTGCCTTTATAGAAAATTCAGGAGACATAAAATTTCAAATATGGATTCCTGAAATAATGATTTTTATTTTTACAATTGCTATGCTAGTATACGGTATAAAAAAACATTCTGTAAAATATACTTCATTTCTACTTCTTTATACTGTAATGAACTACACACCAAGCTGGTTATTAAGCGCAGGTCGATATATGAGTGTGGCACTACCGCTATTCTTAATATTAGCAGAATTTTTAGATAAAAAAGAAAAATTATGGACAGGATTTTTAGTGGGATTTTCCATGCTGTTTGCCATATATCTGTGTGGTTATTTATCCTATTTGCAAATCTTTTAATACATGTGATTCCTCGGGTGGCGTTTTACTCTATAGGACGAACTTTCCTATAAAGAAACAAAGAGGAGCAAGTCCCTCATATGCGAGGGACTTGCTCCTCTTTTTACGCCCAATTTGGCACACCGTATTGTACACATCCTGTCTAAGTTTTATTCCATATCAATCTGATATAACTGCACATCATTTTCTGAAAAAATACATGTTGCCATAGATTGAATAGCCACTTCATCTACATTATAAGAACCTCTTTCTTCTGGTCCCACCAAAATATATGACACCTTATATTTTTCTAAAATATCTGTATTGGACAATGGTGCCTCATACACAGCCTGTATCTCCGGTAACCTGTCTTGATAACTTACTCCATGATAGTACAAGAATGTACCTGTTCCACATACTATGTTTCTTCCCGTTAAGCTTGCAACCGCATTGTTGTGTCTGTCATTGGTAAGAACAACTGCGTCTTCTGGTAAATTATCTTCAATAAATTCACACAATTCCATCTGATTTCTATTGTATAATTCATATTCTTCTCCTGACTTCCATTCTCTTCCAATTGTTAAGATTCCGGAGAATGTACCAACAAATAATATACAAGCTCCACAAACATAACTTCCTACCTTTTTATATTTGTGAAATATTTTTAGTAAATCTACAGTAAAATCTGCTACCAAAATACAAATTAAGCTATAACCTACATATAACAACTTATTGTTATCATATACATTGGGCTGAAAAACAACAAACTCTGCAATTGCCCATATTAACAGTGTAGGAGCCACAATAAAAAACTTTCTCTTTTTTGCATATATAAATGCAGGCACTGCCAATACGGCTGTAATACCAATATTTTTTATATAGAACCATATATATTGATCCTCTTCATTTGCCCAGTTAAACCATCCTCGTAGAAAACTTTCTCCCTGGGCCTGTTGGAAGGTCCAACGAAATAGCTGTGGAAGAGCCAGACACAATACTAGAATTAGAAAGACTCCCCATGTTTTAAAAAGCTCCTGCCATTTTCCATGTTCTACCACCTTCCAAACATAATATAGTACCAGTGCCACCAATGAAGCTACAATGAAACCTGCTACTACCAATCCTGTTTTAGGAATATTTTCTAAAAAGGTAGTATTTCTCTGTAATAAACACATACAAAGCAAACCAATAGGAATCACATATTTTGCAACTGTATTCTCTCCTTCAAGCTCTCCACCTACCAGCTTGTACATATATCCCACTACCCATATGGAACAAACAAGCGCCAATCCCAGAAAAGAATGGGTATGTATCATTGGCAAAGCCCCTCCAAAGATACCTGCCATAACAAAATAACGCATATTTTTTGTTTTTGCCGCCTGATAGAGCAAGGCAAGGGTTCCAAACAAAATTGCCCACCCAAACAACGTTGCCCTTTGTGGCAATAACATGTCAGCAATTACATTGGACCATCGGACATTACTACCCACATAATTCGTTGGTGTTTCATAAAATGCAGTAAAGATTCGATTGAAATTTTCTTTATTATTCTGTACCTTATCTACAAAGTACGCAAATCCAAATCCACCATTTACAAAAAACATTAGAAATGCAAACATTGTTTTTACTCTGCAACCTAATACTAATTTGGTAAAATAGGCAAAACCTACAAATACTTGTAATACTGCCAGCATCATAGGTAACATATATGCCCATCTTAAGGATGTTCCGAATAAGTATATACTAGAAGACACACTATCACACAGGAATGGATAAGCAAGCTCTACACCTGGTAAAATGGAATACTCCGGTGGAAAGGTTCCCTGTCTGGCTATACTGGTAATAAAGCCAAGATGCATATTCATGTCACCATAACCACACTGTCCCGTATATACTGCCCCATCTACCATAGGAATACTATGAGAACTAAGCAATCCAACAAAAACAAGGAACAATAGGGCAATTATCCAATACACCGGGCTAGTAGAAATTTCTTTCCATAGCATCTGAAAACTTCCCTTAACTCCCCTTGTAGGAACTTCCACACTACCAAAAACTTTCTTCTTTAATCCGGCAGTGGAAATCACCATAATTAGTAATGCAAATAAAATAAGCCCCACTATATGACTTGAAATGGTAAAATCCATAAAAAAGGAAACTATTGTTGGAAACCAATGAAGTGCCACAGTTCCCGTAACACTTCCTAACAATAGCTGTAACATTTTTTCCTCTTTTTTAAAAAATCTTCCAGCAAAATAAATTCCTATTACCTGGTATGCCAGAAAATATAATGTACCTATTATATTTCCTTCAACAGAACCATACATATAACTTCCTCCGTTCTCTTTCTTTTATCAAAATTGCAAATCTTTTTTGTAATTTTCCTCTTTAACAAGTATACACAAAAGACACTTCCTTTTCTACCTAAACTTGTGAAAATTATAGGATTTTATTTACCTTTTCCTATTTCCGTGGTAAAATATGTATAATTAACCTAGGTTATTCCTAACCTTGATTATAGAGATATGCTTATGTAAATTTTTCGTAACAGTTTAGCCAAAGACTTATAACCAGTAAGAATATACTATATTGATACAAGGGCAAGCAACAAAGTGATTGCTGTTACCAAACTATTACATATAATCCGGATAAGGGGTCTTCAATATGAAGCAAATTATATATATACAAGAGATAATTGAAAATTTTATAGCGAATCCAACAAAGCAAGCGCTTTTTATTAAGCATTACAATACACAAGAGATTAAGAAATCAGATCTCTTAGAACTAATGCCTCATCACATGTCTGCTGTTTGTTATTATCATGAATACTTGGCTGATGTCTCCTTTGAGGCATATGAGCCTTTTTTAGCGTGGATACGTTCCTGTTACGTTAATTTTTATCAAAATAGCATGACTGCAACTGAATTTTTACGTGAATGTAATGTATATTCTCTACATTTGGAACCGTTTTCCACTTATATTGAAACCGGACATTGCAAACGTACTGAAGATATTATGTCGATTGAGGTAAAATTTGAAACTGCACACATTTTTACAGATATTCTAAATATTTTTCAGTACATTACAAAGGAACACTCCTTTATTTTGATTATGTCCGCTTTTCATTTTGCACCATTGTCCAGTGTACAGGCTATGTTACATTTGCTTAAAGCGCAAATTCCACATTTGCACTTTATTGTAATTTATAATGATACATTTTATATTCGTCCATATATTAGTAATGATTGGAATACGCTGATTACTTATATAAGAGATAAAAATTTACTATACGAGTGGGGAAAGTTCTCTAGCGACATTGATATGAATACCTTAGAGGATTTTACGTTTAATCCCAGGGATTTTTCCACTAACATAGTAAAGCTTTGGAATATGTATTACACACTGGCATTAGAAGATGCACAGTATTATATTAGTGATATTTATCATAAGGTGGAACATAATCATTCCATTTTAACAGAACAAGAGACCTACGAAATCTTAGTATTACATACATTACTACATATATGCATGGACGATTATGAAAAAGCCATTATGTCCTGTAAGGCCATCGCTGAACTACAGTTATATCAGGAAGATTTAATGGTTTCCTATCATTATTATTATTTATCCATACTCACTCAGTTTTTTACTAGTCAAATGGATGCCATTAAAGGCTTGTTTTCAAGCTGTATGGACTGTGCCATTAAATTAGAAAATGACTTTTTAGCTTTTAAGGCAGAGCTTTTATATTGTATGGCGCAATTTGGTGGTTGGAGAGATATATTCCTTTGTGATTTTCGTATTCCGGTGCCAACAGATTTGTTAAATAAAGCAAAAAAATACAACTACCGAAATCACCTTGCATATCTTTATGCTATGGGATTTGAAAACGACGAAAAAAGTGTAAATGAAATTGCAACAGGAAAGAAAAACTCCTACTATTTCGCTAGAGGAATCGCCTTGGCAAAGGAACTTGGAAATAATGACTTTCTTATGTCTGCATATATGAAAAATATTATTATTTACTCTGATGCAGGCCACCACGAATATGTTTATCAGATGCATAAAAAGCGCATTGAAACGGTTGATAGTAATGACCATACTTTGCAGGCACACATGTATCTGGGGATTGGATATAACTGCGTCATACTTGAGAACTATCAAAAGGCTGATGATTATTTTCGATTAGCACTGCGTAAGCTTATAGAAGAAGAAAAAGCCGATGATTGTATGGATGCCTTATATAACATTAGTATGAATTACTTTGTTATTGAAGATTACGAAGCAGTTATTGCCTGCATAGAGACTTTACTAAAAATGCTGTCCTATCTTGGTTATCAATGTTTAATGGTTTGTAACACATCAAAACTATATGGAATGCTTGCTATCTCCTATTTTAATCTTCATGATTTTTATAATGCTTATCATTATCACAGTTTAATGGATATTCTCTTATCTCCGTTCCTAAAGGGGAAATCTGAAGAAGATTATAAATACTGGGAAGAAGATTTTTTCCTATACCATTACATAAAAGCCATTCTTTATGAATATGAAGCCAACATAGAAGCCAGTCAAAAAGAATTAGATTCGGCATACCAATTTATGTGGATGCTTCCTGGGACTATGTTTTATACCTATTCACTTTATGCAATTGCACAGGCAAACATTTATGAAAAATTATCTGATCTAGATAGTCGAACATCAATTTTGGAGCATGCAATTGATTATTACAAAAGAAACGGATTTGTTCAGTATGCTAGAAAGCTAATTGCATTTCAAAAGCATGAAAAATTTCCAAAAACAGTGATTGCCTTTCATGAACATGAGCTACAATTTGAGCGATTACTGAATATTGCAAATTTTGAAGGAACACAACTAAAACTAAAAAATAGAGAGAAAGATATTGCATTCCTTACTATATGGCAGGAAAACTTAAATCGAAAGGAAAGTGATATTAACAATCTCATTCAACAAGCCATATCTATTATACAGAATACATATAGCCTTAGTGACGTGATCCTTCTAAAAAAAGAGAAGGAAGATTATTCTATATTGCATAATAATAGCAATATTAATCTTTCTACTGATGTACTAAAAATGATTTTTAACTTTTTTGACCGATATCAGCGTGGTTTTTTTACCAATCGTACAGACAAGAATTTTAATCATTTTACACCTTTGATTAAACCATTTCAAAAAAATAAAGTGATGAGTATGCTTGGAATACCTATCTCTGATGAAACAACGGATTATGTACTCCTTGGACATGTAAATTCTCAGCGCAACTTTAGTGGAAATCGAATACTACTATCCAATGAGAATTTGATTACCCTTAAATTTGCTTTTAACCAATTAATTGATGCCATCAAACGTATTACCGACACTAATTTAATCCGACATATGAATGAAGAGCTTGAAAAATCCTCAATGACGGATTATTTAACAGGAATTTACAATCGACAAGGTTTCAGTTACATTATTGAGGAGAAGTTAAACAAAAATGTATATTCTCACAGTTTGATACTTTATATAGATTTGGATAATTTTAAATACTATAATGACACCTTCGGACACGATGCCGGTGACTTTGTTTTGGTCCGTTTTACCCAAATTCTACAAAAATTAATTGGAGATTTAGGGTACAGTATTCGTTATGGTGGGGATGAGTTCGTAGTTATTATTCCAAATCAAACAGAATCCTATGGCCAAAAGATAGCGACTCTTATCTATCAGGAAATTGCAGATGGTTTTCTCAGTGCTCTGAAGGAGTATATTGGTACAGAAATTGTAATTCCTAAGGATAAACAACTTTCATGCTCTATTGGTATTACAGAATATTCTGGCAATACCCAAAGAGATATTGATGAGGCCTTAAAAAGTGCGGATCAAGCACTTTACTTTATCAAACGGAACTCAAAAGGTCGCGCAATGACTTGGTCAAAATTAAAAGAACTGCAACTATAATTCTGCAAGTGATTGACCCCGACTACATAGTTAAAAAATATCCTTTTTTGCCCAAAAAAATGTTGGCGTTTATAATTTTGAATACAACAACATTTTTTGGGCTTTTACCATATTATTTCTTTTAAACATCTTTCTTGCGTCATTTTGTTGCATTATGAATATAATTATTTTTTGCGTCAAATCACCACACTTTCCCTATCCACTTTTAACTCTTGGTATAATTGTGTTTATGCAAGCAATAATAATTACTTGAGAGAAAACAATTACGAAAGATGGGTGGTGATTCTTATATATGGCAAATCCACTATTAGCATTAAAGCTAAAGGAACTGCGCTTACAACATAATTATACACAAAAATATGTAAGCTATTATTTAAATATGTCTCGTGGTGGCTATGCCCAATATGAAATTGACGCAAGAACACCTAGCATAGAGATGTTATTGAAGCTATCCCAACTTTATGGAGTTGGTGTGGATACTTTTATTAATCCTGAAATTATTCCAATAAGTAATACACATACAAAGTCGGATTTAAATTGTGTAAATGAAGATAACAATTTTTCCTCAATAAAAATTGATATCAATCAATTGAAAATTATTGGAAATCTTTTTCTTCATGCCAACCCTACCTTTAATTTAGAAGACCTAACGCAAGAGGATATAGATTTTTTAAGTCTCTACAAATCACTATCCGAAGATACCAAACAAGATATTCGACTATTTTGTGCCATAAAAAAGAAGGCATCAGATAAACAATAGTATTTTTAAACATTTCATACACATGCTGCAGAATTTTTTTATGCTATAGAACAAACTTTCCTATAAAGTAAAAAAGTGGACAAGTCGCCTGATAAGCGAATAAGCTTGTACACTTTTTTACTTCTGTTTTTATTTCATTTTCAGTAACAATAAAACTAACATTGTCATTTCGTTAATTTTACTGTTTTTTAAAAGGGTTCTATTGGTTCAACCAGTAGAAACAACCTGTTACTACGTGTTTCGTGCTAAAATTCTAATAGCTGTTGTACCCATTTTTCATAATCTTTATTTTTCTGAGATTTTTTTATCTTTTTTAGATAACTATCCCCATCTGGGAATAATCTTCCCATGTATATCCACAATTCCTTCATTTTATACAATGCATTATTTCCTAAAGCCTCTACGTATGTCTCATACAACTGTTCATGAAACTCCTTGAATATTTTCTTTTCAAAGCCCTCTCCTGTAAGTATTTCACTAAATATTGCAGGATTCCCTACAGCACCTCTTCCAATCATTATTGCTTGCAGATTAGGGCATGATTTTTTAAGGTTTTCATAATCTTCTATTGTATTTATTTCGCCGTTATAGCAGACTGGATTCTTACTTTTCTCCATCGCTTCCAAGAACACATGCATATGAATAGGATTCTTATAATAATCCTGCTGTACTCTTGGATGTATAATTAATTCTTCTATGGGATAGTGATTAAATATGGTTAGAAGTTCTTTAAATTCTTCTTCTCCATATCTTCCAATTCTCGTTTTAATAGAAATCTTTTTCTCTGTCCCTGAGAAAATCCCATCTAAGAATTTCTCTAAAGCATAGGTCTCACTCAAAAAACCCGATCCTTTACACTTGCTTACAACCGTATTAGACGGGCAACCAAGATTTAAATTTACTTCATCATATCCATATTCATATAATTGCTTTGCTGTGTCTAAAAAATAATCTACCCGATTGGTTAATATTTGCGGGACAATAGGTATATTCTTATTGTTATTTGGAATCACATCCTTCTTCTCCCGGGGTGTAAAGCATCCATGCATAGTAGGAGATACAAAAGGCGTAAAGTATTTGTCTACGCCTTTGTAATATTCATGATGTAGATTTCTATAAATATAGGTGGTTATCCCCTCCATAGGGGCAAAGTATAATCGCATTACTGACGAACCTTAATATGTGTTTCACGAAGCTGCATTTCTGTTACTTCTCCCGGTGCTCCACACATTAAATCCTGTGCATTTCCATTCATCGGGAACGGAATGATTTCACGAATATTTTCCTCGTTACGAAGCAACATAATCATACGGTCTACACCTGGTGCCATACCTGCATGTGGTGGTGCTCCAAACTGAAATGCATTGTATAATGCACCAAATTTTTCTTTTAAATCTTCTTCTGAATATCCTGCAATTTCAAAAGCTTTTACCATAATAGAAAGATCGTGATTACGAACGGCTCCTGAAGATAACTCCACACCATTACAAACAATATCATACTGATATGCTAAAATTTCTTCTGGATCCTTATTCTCCAATGCATCTAATCCTCCCTGTGGCATAGAAAATGGGTTATGTGTAAAGATAATCTTCTTCTCATCCTCATCATACTCATACATTGGGAAATCGTTTACAAAACAGAAACGATATGCATTCTTTTCAATTAAGTCAAGACGTGCTCCTAATTCGTTACGAAGCTGTCCTGCATAATTTGTAGCCTTCTTTTCTGTATCTGCAATAAAGAAAATAGTATCTCCAATCTCTAAACCTGCTAATTCCTTGATCTCTGTTTTCATATCATCTGGAATAAACTTATCAATCGGTCCCTTATAAGACATATCTTCTTTTACTTCCAAATATCCTAATCCACCCATTCCGATAGATTGTGCAAACTTTAATAGTTTTTCATGGAATCCTTTTGACATATCTGCATGTACCTTAATTGCACGCACAGTCTTTTTATGAAATGGTTTAAAGGTACATCTCTGGAAAAAGTCAGTTACATCAATAATACGTAATGGATTACGCAAATCCGGTTTATCTGAACCAAATTCCAACATAGCCTGCTTATAACTAATTACCGGATATGGCGCCTGTGTTACAGTAGCTCCTTCTGGTGCAAACTTCTCAAATGTTGCAGTAAGCACTGCTTCACCTACACGGAACACATCTTCCTGTGTTGCAAAACTCATTTCAAAATCCAACTGATAAAATTCTCCTGGTGAACGATCTGCTCTTGCATCCTCATCTCTGAAACAAGGTGCAATTTGGAAATATTTATCAAATCCTGACACCATTAATAACTGTTTGTACTGCTGTGGTGCTTGTGGTAATGCATAAAATTTTCCCTTGAATTTACGAGATGGTACAATATAATCTCTTGCACCCTCTGGTGAAGAAGCGCACAAAATAGGGGTTTGAATTTCCATAAATCCCATCTCTGTCATCTTTTCTCTTAAGAAAGCAATGACATTTGAACGAAAAACAATATTATCTTTTACTTTCTTATTTCTTAGATCTAAATAACGATATTTCAAACGTAGGTCTTCACGAATTTCCTTACTTGTCATTACTTCAAAAGGAAGTTGTGTATATACCTTTCCAAGAATTTCTACACTTTTGGCATCCAACTCTATTGTACCTGTTGGAATCTTAGGATTATATGTTTCCTCGTCTCTATGCTCAATAATACCTTCAATAGAAATACAATCTTCCTTATTGATTCCCTCTAATAAGGATGCATCACGCATAACTACCTGCAATACACCATACATATCTCTAAGGTCAATAAAAGATACTCCTCCATGGTCACGAATATTTTCTACCCAGCCTGCAACCTTTAAAGTAGCATTAACATCAGCCTCACTAATTTGATTTAACATACGATTACGGTATTTGTTATTTGTATTTGTTTCCATCTTCTTTCTCCTCTTTACCTCTATATTTGTTACCTTCCAACAATTTAGCCATATAATGATTAGGGTGTCAAAAGCTTGTATTTTTTTAGCACTTGTCAAATTGCACAATTTAAGGCTACGATTTGTAGACGTGTCCGTGTCAGCCAAGCACCACAGACACGTCGATTTCGCCCATTTTGCTCCGTCGCCTATTAGCAAATGTTTCCGCAAACTCGCTACGCTCAAACAGTGCTCCAACATTTGCGCTTACTCACAAAATTGGGCGAAAATCTTCTATCGTCTGCTTGCGTTTGTCTGGCACGGACACCATCTGCAAATTATTATCTTATTGGTGTGCAATTTGACAAGTGCAATTTAGGTTATGTGCTTTTGACACTCTAACCCTATAAACTAAAAAACGCCCTAAACTATTACGTTCAGGGCGAACTTATCTATGTCCGCGGTACCACCCGAAATTACTGTATCACAGTCACTCTCTTGGTTTGAAACCCAGTTGTCTAACGCACAACCACACGGCGCACCTACTAAATTGCATGTTCAGATTGCAGCTCGGAAGTGTTATTCACACAAATTCACTTTATAGAGTTCTCACCATCCTCTACTCACTGGAAACGATAATTTGTACTACTTCTCTTCGTCAAAGCCTATTTGCTTAAAATTATATGCTATTCCACCCTAAAAGTCAATTAAAAATTCCCGAAAGGCTTAATGAAAGGGTGACGATCCAACCTATATAACTTCTTATCTTTCATCATAATCATCCAAAAAATTATAGCTCATCTTTGTATTATGGTACCCAATTAGTGTATCTAAATTTACATCATGCACACTCCTAAAGATATTTCTGTCTATCACATCACTAGTAGCACGCATTTGTTTAATCCATTCTTTCATTTCCTGTCGTTTGGATTCCCCAACTCCATCTCCACTTTTAGATATATTCTCTGTAAATCTACATGCACATTGTAGAAATTCTAATTGATTGTAATTCTTCCATGTAATAATGTCTGCTTCCTTTATTAAATACATTGGGCGAATTAATTCCATTCCCTTAAAATTTGTACTGTGTAATTTTGGCATCATAGTTTGCATCTGCCCACCATACATCATACCCATTAAAATCGTTTCAATTACATCATCAAAATGATGTCCTAAGGCTATCTTATTACATCCTAATTCCTGTGCATTTTTATACAAATGCCCTCTTCGCATTCTAGCACATAAATAACATGGATTTTCTTCTACATCCTTTACAATATCAAAGATTTGTGTATCAAACATATGCAATGGAATATTTAAAAGTTCTGCATTACTGATTAATTTTTCCTTATTTTTTTTGCTATATCCGGGATTCATAGATAAAAATTTAAGTTCAAAATTCATTTGTCCATGTCTTTGTAGTTCTTGCAATAATTTTGCAAGTAGCATGGAGTCCTTTCCACCAGAAATACATACAGCAATTTTATCTCCTTCTTTTATCATCTGGTATTCCTGAATCCCTTTAATGAATGGTCTCCAAATTGATTTTCGATATCTTTTTATAATACTTCTTTCTATTTCCTTACAACGTTCCATTTCCATATATACTATATATCCTCTCACAAATTATTATAGAACAAAGTGGACTCTAGTGATTTTCTCCATTCGTATATATTGGTTCACTGGTTAAATCTACATTTAACTTTTTAAATGCTTTTATATCCACATCAGATAACATATCCGATGTATGTACCGGACACCCTGAAAGCTTCGGCAACTGTTCCATTGCTATTCTTGCATTTTCATCCTCCAAAGCGGACAACGCCAAAGCAATTAATACCTCATCCGTATGCAATCTTGGATTTTTAGAACCTAAATAATTGGTCTTTAAATCCTGTATTGGCTCAAACGCATTGGGAGCAATTAAATGTACATCCTCTTCTATTCCACCTAAGTATTTTAAGGCATTTAATATTAATGCTGAAGACGCTCCAAGTAGTTCGCTAGTTTTTGACGTAATAATGGTTCCATCTGCTAACTCAATTGCTGCTGTAGGCACACCTAATTTCTCTGCTCGCTCCTTTGCCGCTACAGTAACTTTTCTTCTATCTGTGGTAATCTTTGCTTGCTTTAACAAAAGCTCCAATTTATATATCTCATTTTCCACATTCTCTCCCTGTGCCATAGCATTAAGGGCCTTATAATATCTTCGAATAATTTCCATTCTTGACGCTTCTGAAACTGCTTCATCATCAAAAATACAGTTTCCTGCCATATTTACTCCCATATCTGTGGGTGATTTATAGGGATTTTCTCCATAAATTTCCTCAAATACCGCATTTAATACTGGGAAAATCTCTATATCCCGATTATAATTAACTGTAGTTTCTCCATATGCTTCTAAATGGAATGGGTCAATCATATTTAGATCATTTAAATCTGCAGTAGCAGCTTCATAAGCTAAGTTTACAGGATGCTTTAATGGAATATTCCATATTGGGAAAGTTTCAAACTTAGCATACCCCGCCTTTATCCCACGTTTATTTTCATGATACAGCTGTGAAAGACAAGTAGCCATTTTTCCACTTCCAGGCCCAGGTGCAGTGATCACAACCAGTGGATGCTTAGTCTCTATGTAATCGTTCTTTCCAAATCCTCCATCGCTGACAATGTGTGATACATTAGTTGGATATCCTTCAATTTTATAATGTCTGTAAACTTTAATCCCCTTTTTCTCTAATTTATCCCGAAAAGCATCCGCCGCAGGCTGTCCTGCATACATGGTAACAACAACACTTCCAACATACAATCCACAACTTCTATACTCTTCTATTAAACGCAATACGTCTTTATCATAAGTAATTCCTAAATCTTCACGTTTTTTATTAAGCTCTATGGCATCTGCTCCAATTACAATTACCACCTCTGCTATATCTGATAATTGTAACAACATTTTTAATTTACTATCAGGAGCAAACCCTGGTAAAACACGAGAAGCATGATAATCATCAAATAACTTCCCTCCAAATTCCATATACAGCTTATGGCCAAATTTATCAATTCTCTTCATAATATGTTCAGACTGTATTTTTAAGTATTTTTCATTATCGAAACCTATTTTCATAATAGTTGTCGCTCCTTTTCTTTTCCTGGAATTTATTTTTTAGCTATTATATATTGTGTTTTTTTATGTTAAAAGAACACACTTATAAGCAAACCTTGTACTTTACCAACATGCTCAGAAAGCATTATCCCATGTTATAAACACTAACTTAAAACTTCTTTTATACTTCTAATTACATAATCTTGTTCTTCATCAGTAAGCGCTGGATACATTGGAATACTAATTGCCCTTTCATAATACTTCTCAGCATTTTCACAATGCACATGTGCATATCCATTATTTTGATAATAAGGATGCTTATACACTGGAATATAATGTACATTTACTCCAATATTTTTCCTTCTTAAAGCGTCAAAAACTTCTTTTCTATCTTTATTTAATATCTGAATAACATACAAATGCCAGCTATTATTACATCCTGTCTCTTGTTTAGGCAATTTTAATCCTTCTATATCCTTTAATGATTCCGTATAACGTTTTGCAATTTTTCTTCTTCTTGTTACAAAATCATCCAACTTATTCATTTGACTAATTCCAAGAGCACATTGAATATCTGTAATCCTATAATTGTATCCCAATGCAAGCTGTTGGTAATACCATCCACCTTGATTTTCAGTCATTAAATCCTCTTCTCTTGTAATTCCATGACCTCTATATAATATCAACTTCTCATACAAATCTTTGTTATTAGTTAACACCATTCCACCTTCTCCAGTGGTAATATGTTTCACTGGATGAAAGCTAAATGTAGTCATATCCGACATACTTCCTACTTTTTTCCCCTTATAATCAGCTCCCAATCCGTGAGCTGCATCCTCAATTACTAATAGATTGTATTTTTTCCCAATAGCATGTATTTCATCCATTTGACACGGTTGACCAGTAAAATGGACAGCAATAATAGCCTTTGTAGAAGTAGTAATTTTATCCTCTATCTTCCTTGGATCTATATTATATGTATCTGGATCAATATCTACAAAAACCGGTTTTGCACCACAATATAATGCACAATTGGCAGATGCTGCAAAGGTTACTGGTGTCGTGATAACTTCATCCCCTTCCCCTATTCCTGCTGCCAAACAAGCAATATGTAAGGCTGCTGTACCATTAGACACAGCCACTGCATACTTTGCTCCTACATAATCTGCAACCTTTCTCTCAAATTCTACAACTGCAGGTCCGGTTGTGACATAATCCGAACGCAACACATCCACAACACCTTTTATATCTTCCTCATCAATCCACTGTCTTCCGTATGGTATATACATCTTACTCTCCCTTTCCCTTTCTCACTCTTTCATAAAATGCGCACACTTACCTAAACTGTTACAAAACTTTCTCTTTATTATACACATTTCTTTTTTTTTGGTCAATGGATGATGATGCACAGATTTCAAGAACAAAGTGGTTTTCCTATAGAGCACAAAATAACAGTTTAGCCCCAGCTAAACTGTTATTTTTACCTTTCTACCTATACTATTAACCTTCATCTTCTTTGGCATATTCTAAAATATCACCTGGTTGACACTCTAGTACTTCGCAAATGGATTCTAACGTTGAAAAACGAATGGCACTTACTTTTCCCGTTTTAATCTTTGATAAATTAACGTTTGACACTCCCACTCGTTCTGATAACTCATTCAAGCTCATTTTTCGATCTGCCATAACTCTGTCCAATCGTAAAATAATCTTTCCCATACTTTATCATTCCTTCTTTCTTATAGAGTTTCATCTGACTCTTGCTGCAATACTGCTCCATACTTAAATACATAAGTTAATGCAAAAATTATCAATGCTATAACAATTTTCCCAAAATCTAACTGAAGCGAAAGCTCCCTTCCCTTCGTAAAAAAATGTGTCATATAGGAATCCAAGATAGCAGATACAAGCGCCCACGGAATAACCGATATGGCTAGCTGCTGCATGCTTTTAATAACCTTCTCTTCAAATGGTGATTCACAATAACGAAATGCCTTACATAGTCTTTGGGCAAAATAAATTACTATAGCTACCATTAGAATAGAAATTGCTACTGCTGCCATAAGAAATACCAAATCTCCTAATTGAAAGCTTATATTTTCTGCTGATGTCTTTACAAAAATCTCGTCATCAGTCACTTGAATATCTTGCATTCCATATTCCACATCATTAAATCCAATTTCATCAACACCTAACGCTTCAAGTATTTCTTCCTTATTCTCTTCCGTAAATTTTTGTCCTAAACTATCAATATTAACAGACAAGTCTACCATACCACTTATCTGAAAGGTAACTAAATCCTTTGGTATTACCATAAAGAAAATCATAGCTGCAATCACTGCTACCATGCCTAATACCATAAAGATATTCACAATCCTTGCAATAATCTGACCAACCTTTCCCATCTTGTTAATCTTTACTATAGCTTCATTTTTCATACAAACTCCTCCTATCATCACATGTTCATCCTAAAAATTCAAGGGGACAACTCCTTCTTTTAATCTCTTTAGCCCCATTGTTAATTCATATGTATTTGCGCGCTTTTTTAATTCAGTTTTAACGATTATCGTTAAATTCATTATATCTATACACTTTATATTTGTCAACTATTATTTTATGTTTATCATTAATTTTTTTATTATATATGTTGTTTTTTTTATGATTATATAGAACAGAAATAAAAAACTCACGGTACCCATAATAAGCATTCACCAAGATGATTGCCCCAAACTGGATAATAATTGAGCTGTTACTACAATTCTTTAATTTGTTACTGTTCATTCTTGTCAAGCTAACTCTATACGTTTATAATAAACACAGATAACAGTTCAGTCCGTAGACTAGCAACTTGTAAAATATCTCTTGTCTCTTACATTATGACATTAATTTTATTGGTGAAAGAAAAAATAGGAAAGGTAAAATAAGCAAACACATAACTTTCACCCCTTATGTTTGCGTTTACTAAATACATTATGTATTTGGTATGCTTGGTAATTAATATGAATTTTTTATTGGATACTCATACACATACAATTGCAAGCGGTCACGCCTACAGTACCATAACTGAAATGGTAAATGCTGCAAAAGAAAAAGGATTACGGTTGCTTGGAATTTCCGAACATGCTCCTGCAATGCCTGGAAGCTGCAAAGAGATTTACTTTTCAAATTTAAATGTATTTTCAGATAAAATAAAAGATATTCAACTTTTATTTGGGATTGAAACCAATGTGTTAGATTATAAGGGTAACATTGATGTTTCTATGAAAACATTATCTGGTTTAAACTATGGTATTGCCAGCCTACATACTCCTTGTATAACACCAGGTAGCAGACAAGAAAATACTTCTGCTTATTTACATGTTATGGAGCACCCTTATATCCATGTTATCGGACATCCTGATGATAGCAGATATCCCGTTGATTATAAGGCTCTTGTAAAACAGGCAAAAGAAACGAAGGTACTTCTTGAAGTAAATAATACCTCTCTATCCCCAAATTCTTTCCGGGCAAATGCCAGAGAAAATTATAAGGAAATGCTTTCCCTTTGTGCAACTGAAAATGTACCTATTATTGTAAACAGTGATGCTCACATTTCCTTCGATGTTGGTAATTTTGAATATGCCATAAGCCTACTAAAAGAAATAGACTTTCCAACCTCATTGATTGCTAATACATCTGTTGAAACTTATTTATCTTTGATTAAGCAAAAGAGCTAAGGAGGTCTTCTATGAACAATAAATTACACTCTCCTTCCACAGATATGCTATTTAAAGCTATTTGTAGTCTTCAATCTGTAGAAGAATGCTATCAGTTTTTTGAGGATATTTGCACAGTCAATGAAATTATATCCTTTACACAACGTTTTCAAGTTGCCAGGATGCTTCGCTCAAATAAAGTGTATACAGAAATTTCAAAAGAAACGGGAGCCTCTACTGCTACCATTAGCAGGGTAAAACGTGCTCTTAACTACGGTACAGATGGATATGATTTGGTTCTAAACAGAATAAAGGAATAAAGCGCACTTGTCCACTTTGTTCTTAAAATTAGGGTGTCAACACTCCTTGAGAAAAGCAATTTTGACACCCTAATCCTATTTTATAATAATCTAAAACTTTCTACTTTCATGACATGTAAAATAAAGAATCTGATATTCTTGTGATAACTGCTCTAAGATTTTTTTTGCTTTTTCTATCTTATTATCATCCAAATTCACAAATGGATCATCTAGAAGCAAGAAAGGCCTTTCCTTTGTATACATAACCTCTACCAAAGCAAGTCGCAGGCAAATACCAAAAAGGTCCTGCCATCCTTGACTATAGTTCCCTATTTCTCTTAACTTTCCTTTTTCTTTTTTTCTAATTTCTAAATTTGTATCTACAGCAAAGTCACAATCCTCTTCCATAATAATCTGCAAATATTTTTCCATACTCTGCTCCATAGGGGTTCGATACTTGGCTGCAAAATTCTCCCGTGCTCTCTGCAAATACATCCTTGTATGTTCTAAGATACTGTAATATTGTTCTTTTTCTTTTATTTCTTCTTTTACAATGTTTATTTTTGCTTTTTTTTCTTCTAGCTTTCCTATTTGTTCTTTTAATGTTTCTATTTGCATAGTATCACTTTGTATAATTTTCTCTATCTCCCCTATTTCTCTAGAGGATTCCTTCCACTTAAATTGCAGTTCCCCTAAAGATTCCATTTTACTTACATCATTCAAAACCTCTGGGTGCTCCTGTACAAACGCCTCCCGTTTCTTTACATATTCCCTATAATCTCCTTCAAGAATAGAATATTTCTCTAGCTTTACAAACATTTCCTGAAGCTGTTTTACAATATTTCCTTCTCTCTCCCATCTATATTTTTTGAAATAAGAATCTATTTCTTGCTGAATCCCTGCCAACTTTTCGTTTAACTCCTGTTGTTTTTTTTCTTTTACGAACAAATCCTCTGCCTCTATGACAAGCCCTTCTAACAACTCCAAATGTGTCATTTCACTTACATCCTCCCATATAGGATAAGCTTGTAAATATTCTAAAAGCTCTAGATCTATAGGTTCTTCATATGGGTCCTCTTCTTTTGCTTCCTTACCATCTCTAGAAGCATACCAAAGTAAACCTCCAAATAAGGCTAACGCAAATATTCCCAATAGAAAATTCATAAAAAATAGAACTATGCAAATTACAGCAAAGAAATAAAGAACCATATTTTTATTTTTGTTTATCCCATCCATAATCTTATTCAGAATTATCCATTTGTCTCTCCAAGCCTGCCTTCCATTTAAATGCTCACTTTTTCTATCTTCCCGTTTTCTCTCTTTAAAATTTTTAATTTTGTCTAAACTTGGAACAGTATCCCCCCACCTACTCACTATCCATTCTTTTAGTTCCTCCTCCTTTTTTGAAAAAACAAAATTTTCCTTAGAAGCTTCCAAACGTATGTCTTCTTGACTTATTTCAAGAATCCTTTCTATTTCTTCCCTCTTTGGTATTCCATTAGAAAAATACTCTTCTATCTCATCTAACATTGCTTCTTTTTTCTCACATGTAGAAGAGATTATCTCATACTGTTCTCTATAATTATTTTGATGGGCTTTTTCCATTAACTCTTGTAGTTCCCATCGTTGACATTCTATGGCATCTTTTTTTTTCTGATTTTCTTCAATCTTTCGCTGTAAATTCTCAGTCTGCTTAACTATCTTCTCTCCCTCTATAATTTGAAAAGATAACTGTTGTTCTTCAACATATAATTTTGCCAACTCCCCTGTTTTTCTTTTTCCGGTTAATTGGTTCATAGCCTTACCAATTAACATAATTCCATGAGAGAAACTATCCATATCACCTATAGCTTCTACAGGATTCCCAAGCTTTGCCTGAATACTGTCAGTTGACTCTATATTACAATCTAATTGTGGAATATATATTGTTTTTTGAAAAGAAATACTATCTAGTCCAAATATTTCCTGTCCAATTTTTTCTGAAAAATCCTTACTCTCCTTACCTGTTGCATCATCATACAACCGAAAAAAATCATCTCTTTCTCTATCTCCAAAAATTCTTTCTATAGTATATCTTTTATTATCTATCAAAAAAGTAAGACTACCTCCGTAAATCCCTCCTTGCCAAGGACGATATTTCTCCCTTTCTTTTTCATGTAATGCACGTTTTCTTTCATTATCAAAACCATAAAACATAACCTTTATAAATTGTGCAAGGGTACTTTTTCCAAACCCATTTTCTTCTTTTCTTACCCATAAGTTATCAGAAAAATCAAATGCAATCTCACTTAATTTTCCAAAATTTTCAATATGACATTTTATAAGCTTCATTCCACTAGTTCCTCTCCTGATAGTGCCTTAATTCCACAGCGTATAATCATAGCTTTTTCATCTTCCGATAATTCCTCACTTTGTACTAGTCGCACAAACTCACCTCGTAAGGATTCCTCTCCTAGAAATTCCGTATAATCAACTTTAAAAGTGGTATCGTCCTTAATTTCTGCCAAGTAGAATTGTTCTTGTAACTGTTTTTGCAAATACAACAAATTCTTCTCGCAAATTACATCCAACTTACCTTGTAGTCGAATTTGCACACAATCTTTCTCATTAGCATCCAACTCTCTAATATGTTTATCCACAATTCTTCCAATTTCCATTGTGGATATACACCCAGTTATATCTACATTTGTGGAATATAGGAGACGTTTTGCAAATGGAATAAACTGACTTTCAATTTCACCAGTTTCTTCATCAATATCTAACAAAACAAATCCCTTTTCCCCACATTCGTCAAAACCTCTACCTTCTAAACAACCACTATAACAATACACGCCCCTAGAATCTAATCGTTCCATTGAATATTTATGTATATGTCCCAATGCCAGATAATCAATTCCCTTTCTACAAAAACTAGTTAATGGAAGTAAGCATTCTCCACCTACTCCATGCTGATAGCCTGCTACTGTCCCATGCAACACCACAATATTTGTTTTCTCTTCTTGTAATTCCATTGTCTCACCTAACATACCTCCGTTCTCCCCGGATAACTGTGCACCTGAAATCACAATATTTCCATATTCATAGTTTTTCCACTTCTGTTCAAAAAGCTTTAAATTTTGTGGATAATTTCTTCTTTTTGGTATAGTACTCGTTTCATCATGATTTCCACGTAAATAAAAAAAATCAATCTTACTATACTGTTCAATTAAATCTAACCATGCATTCCCTGTAAAAAAAGAGACTTGCTCCCCATCAAATAAATCGCCAGCTATTATTATTCCATTTACTTGATTTTCTTCTGCGTATTCTACCATTCTCTGAAAAGTTTGAAAAAGCTCTATATTCCGTTCTCTTGCCTTTTGCACACTCAAATGTGTCAAAAGACTAGAATCTAAATGTATATCAGCGCAATGTATCAACCTCATATAAGTACTCCTCTATTAAGTTTATCTTAGTTATCTATCAAAAAACAGTATATCACACTCTAATACTTTTTACGATGTTGTAATGATTTTTTATTCAGAAGGTGTAACAGTTTAGCCAGGTGGCTAAAACATTTAGAATCCTAAAAATCTATATTCAAAAACGGGCTTGCCACATAAAATTCCGTCTCATTTTCCTGCTCGTTATAGGAAAATGCAAGATTTAAATTTATCATTTTTCCATTCATGCTTACAGAATTATTTCTATCAGGTGCATACGCATAAACATTTATCATATTTTCAATCTGCATATCCATCACCTTATTTGCATCCTGCTCCTTTAAATATTGGTTTACTATACCAATCTGTTCCGCTTTACTCAATTTCCCATTAAAATTATATCTTTTATAAAAATAGCCTGTAAACTTCTCTGCAAAATTTTTATTCAATAACCTCTCAATTTTAATAAAAGTTTTTTCAAAATTCTCTAATTCATCTATTCCCATAAAATCTATCTTTATGTACGGTTTATCTTTTAAATATAAGGAAACTGTTCCTTTTATATTTCCAGATATATCTTCTACACTTAATACTTTTACATATGCATTATCCCTTTTTTCTAATACCCACTTGGTATCTTTTTTTTCTTTCTCAAGAGTTTCTACTAATATATTGGAAAATGCTTCAAAAGATTGTCCATCACCTATATAATTTCCATATCCCTGATATATCTGATAACATGTTGAATTACATTCTATCACACCTAGTTCTATCCCTGCAGTACGTACGAATACCCCAAAACAAAACATTAAAATAGTCACTATCCATGCACCTTTTTGTTTATGTTCATTCTGCATAGCAAATCTCCTTTTTAATGAAAAATATACCAGTTAAGACAAATATCCTAACTGGTATATTAAGCATTCCCTATATAAAAAAATTTATTCACATAAACAAAAAGAAATATTACCCAATGAATCCAAAGTGTTTTAACGCATAAGCAACACCTTCTTCTTCAACCGTTTTTGTAACAAAAGAGACTCTTTCTTTCACTTCATTCTGACTATTCCCCATTGCAATACTAATATGCGCATAATCTAACATGGCAAGATCATTGGTACTATCTCCAATTGCCATAGTATGTTTCTTTTCAACATCCAAATGCTCCATCATATAAGCAATCCCAGTTCCCTTACTATAACCCTTAGGGACTACTTCGTAAAAACCTTTAGAACGTAAGATAAAATCAAAGTCTTTTTCACATGCTGATATAAAACCTTCTATATCACTTCTTTCATTTAGCATAATACTCATTTTCTGAAATACAGGTTCTTCCTCTTCCCAAAATCGAAAATTTTTATTTACGATGGGACCAAAATAATCCTTTACTGCTATTAGTTTCCTATTTGTTGTATCTTTAGAGATATAAAAATAATCTTCACCCTCTAATAAAGCATCTATTCTATATGCTTTAATTTTTTTAAGAAGTTCCTGTGCAGCCTCTCCTTCTATACGCTTAGCAAGGATGGTTTCACCTTGATAATGGATATAAGTTCCACAACCACAAATAGCGCCATCAAATCCTATGTCCATTAATCCCGGATCTAATTCTGCATAGCTTCTTCCTGTATTAATAAAGGTGAAATGTCCATTTTCTTTCGCTTTTCTTAATGCTACCTTGGTTTCCTTTGAAATTGTTCCATCCTTATCATTTAAAATAGTTCCATCAATATCAAAACATAAAATATGCGGTTTCAAACTCTGTTTCTCCATTCTTGTTCCTTTCTTGCACTAGAGTATCAAAAGTTTCTGGCTCTCTTCTATCATTCCATATATATTAGTATGAAAGACACCTCTGCAACATCATTATTACAGTTTAACAGAGAGGCTAAGTTCCTGCTGACAACATTGCTACAATCTGACACTTTCTGCTAGGATCTAAATTATCAAAAAATTTGCCAAACATCTCATGAGAAATTACCCAATTCTATTTCTGTTGTGTTCTTTCCTACGATCTATGCAGTAGATGTGCTAATCTATTAGGACTGTTACCCTTTGATATCCTAATCTTTCCTATAGGTATGTGTCATAATAACTACTAAAATTCTGGTATGTATAAGAACCGGTATTTCCATACATACTTGTACCTGCACTGGCATTTTGTGCCGCTGCTCCAATCTGTGCTGACTTTTGCATAGTCTGTCCAATATAGGAAGACGAACTCTGTAATATATTCCTTACTGTTTCCATACTTGAAGCTTCTAATTTCTCCGAATCTAAAGATAATGTATTATCTTCCTTTACATTAATTCCTATCTGCTCTAAACTACTGGCATATGCCTTTGTATTATTGACCATACTCAATGTTTTTGATAACACACGCTCATCGGAAGAATCCCCTGCTTTATCAATTACTCTATTATAGTCACTTATAAAATTCTTTACAGCTGAAACAAGTGCAGTTCTATCTTCCTGATTATATACCGATGACTCTCCTTTTTTTAACAAAGTCTTAGCACTCTTCTGTAAATCGTCTGTCGTCTTCTTTACCTCAGTAAATTCCTTCTTATCAGCTGTGTTTAAATTGGCAGGATTAGAAAATGATTCTGTTCTATCTTCATCCTCTTTCTTATAGTATGCATTCAATAATTTTCTATAAGATCCACTTTTTATAGTATTATAATCTCCTAAATTACTATATATATTCCATATATCTGTAACGGAATTCGTTGTATTATTACCAAATAAACCTGAAAAATAATTAAATGTAGACATATAAACCCCTCCTAACTAAATAAAACCTATATGAAGCTGTCGCATTAAGAAAAAACCATACAATATATAGTACTCAATTATCGAAACATACTGTATATTGCATTAGTTTTCTTAGTGCAATAACTCCAGAAAATTAGATACTTATACGCACAATTTACCTATCTTTATTCTACCACAAATTTAATTATTAAGCCATATGTATTTTACTTACCATTTAACACCGTAAATATATAATTGGTGCAAAACGCTTTTTACATTCTCTTAAAAAACCCCTGTAATAAATATTTCAAATCCAATTACTATCAATATTATACCACCAAATATAGTTGCTTTATTAGAAAATTTTATTCCGAACTTCTTTCCAATTTCTAGACCTAACACACAGATCACAAAGGTCACTATTGCAATAATTAATGCACATATTAGAGCCATAAAAAACCCATATTCTGCAATGGTAAACCCAACTGATAATGCATCTATAGAGGTTGCCACCCCCTGAACAAAGAGAGTAGCTATATCAACTCTCGACCTTTCAATTTTATCATTGTTACTTGTAAGACCTTCTATCAGCATCTTTCCTCCAATAAAAAGAAGTAAAACCAACGCAATCCAAGGAATAAATTTCTCAAATATTTTAAAATACTGGATTATGGTATGCACACAAATCCACCCAACCATAGGCATCATTGCTTGAAACAGAGCAAAGATGCCTGCAATTCCACAAAGCTTCTTTCTTCTCATTCCAGGCTCATTTAACCCATTAGCAAGGGATACTGAAAAGGCATCCATCGCCAATCCAATACCAAGTAGTACACTGTTCACAATAAATAACAGGTTCCATTCCATTCTTCAAACCTCCAAGGCTATATAATATAAAAAACCCACGTACTGCCTAAAACTATACTTAGGGGTCTAGTCTATTACATATAAATTAAATATAGT
>JAFQAU010000014.1 GCA_017399885.1 Lachnospiraceae bacterium | reverse complement strand
CTCTGGGCATTTCGCAGGAAGCCATTATTATATGGCTGACTGCTTAATATATAATAAACATGCGGGTGTAGTTCAATGGTAGAACACCAGCCTTCCAAGCTGGATACGTGGGTTCGATTCCCATCACCCGCTTTAAAAAAGCAAGGTCAATGACCCAATGTCATTTAGTTAAGTTCAAAAGCATTAAGTTAAGGGATAAGTCTTCGGATTTATCCCTTAAAAATTTGCAACAGAAAAAAGTTCATTAAGTTAATCACTGCTCCCATATTAAATTTTACAGATTTTCATACCTTTTTTTAAAAAAAGGTGTATAATATAATTGTGGGCATGGTTAAGTTTATGCGAAACAGAGAGATTACACAGAATTTAGCGAGAACAGAGAGAACACAACAGAGAGAGAATTTATATTAGAGTTTATTTAGTTTCAGTTAGTAGAGAGAATACAGCAGTTACAGAGAGTTTGAACGGTTAAGAGAGAATATTAGTAAAACTTACACCACAAGAATAGTCTGCTCCTTTTGAGAAAGGGGTGCTTTTCTTGTTTTTTTATGCTCATTTTTAATTACTACTGAAACGAGGTAAACAAGAATGAAAATAGTAAATTCTACTCCGAACGAGTTAAAAGAGAACTTGGATATCGCAATCCAAGAAGCAGTTGCCGACTATCTGACAAATAATAAACTGTACAATCCTCACTTCTCCCGCAGACGTGTGCTGACTATGGACGAAGTGATAAAACTGCTAATTTCCATGCAGGGCGGAAGTCTAAAAAAGGAACTGTACGATGCAGGAGTTGCGGTAACTGCTTCTGCCTTTGTGCAACAGCGAGCCAAAATACCGTCGATGGTTATGGACGAAGTATTTGAACGCTTTAATTCGCTGTGTAAAGACGAAAAGACCTACAAAGGTTACAAGGTACTTGCCATTGACGGTACTACCGTAAATATGGCAAGAAACCCAAAATCGGACAGTTTTGTAAAGCATGACAGCACACCAAAAGGGTACAACCAACTTCATGTAAACCCCTTATATGATGTCCTAAACAAAACCTATCATTCCTGCGTCATTCAGCCACAGCCGAAGCAGGACGAAGTGGGGGCACTTACCTTTCTGCTTGGGTGGCATGAGTTTAAGGAAAAGACACTGATTGTTGCCGACAGAGGTTACGAGTCCTATAATGCCTTTGCCCATTTACAGAACACACCAAACACGGATTTTCTGATAAGGGTAAAGCAAGACCGCACCGCCATGCGTGAAATCAGTAAACTACCGATGACGGAGTTAGATACCGATGTGTCGTTTACGATTACCACCACGCAGACAAAGGAAGATAAGGAAAAGGGATATATTCTGCTACAGACACGCAAAAACGAAGACAGAATATACAGCAACAAGACAAGGGCAGGACGTTGGGATTTTCCTTCCCCTTATCCCATGACCTTTCGTGTTGTGCGGTTCCAACTGGAAACTGGGGAATATGAAACCCTTGCAACAAGCCTTCCCCGAAGCTTCACACCTGCGGAAATCAAAGAACTGTACCATGCCCGTTGGGGTATCGAAACAGCATTCCGAGAGTTAAAATATGGTCTTGGCTTGGTAAATCTGCATGGCAAAAAAGACGATTTCGTAAAGCAGGAAGTATATGCAGCAATGATTATGGCAAACTTCTGCAGTCGGATTGTAAATGAGGTTGTGGTAAAGAAAAATGATACCAATATCCACGAATACAAGGTAAACATGAAAATGGCAATCCATATCTGCCGACAATTCTTCCGCACTCCCAATGCCGATGCGAAGCAGTTATTAAAAGACATTGCGAGATACACCGAACCGGTACGACCGGGAAGACGCGACGAGAGAAACATAACAGCAAAGTCATTTGTCGGGTTTATCTACCGAGTATCTGCATAAAAGTATATGGCAAACTGACGAAAAAGAAAGGGGGCAGAATTTTATGGCATCTGCCCCCTTTCATAATTTTTGTAAAAACGAGCGTTTTCCATGCCAAAAACAAGGTTTTACAAAAAAGATTATTTTGCTATTGCTTAACAAGGGGCGAAAAATAGCAAAACAGTCAAAGCATATGAAAATTTATCAACTAGTCATGGTAATGTATATAAAAATGGCACGGTTTTCTGTTTGAGTGAAAACAGAATGATGTTACTGTTTTATCAACCAGTCTCTGCAATGCAGTAAAAAGTGAACGGTTTGATTTTTCATCCCCCCATTCTTTCACAATTTGCACATATAGAAAAGTGAATTAAGTTAAGAATGATATAAACGTATGGAAATCTCCCATTATCGGCATTTTTAGAAAAATAGGCAATTTTTTGATGCCTTACAGTAACAAGTGAGAAAATGCTAATTTTAAAAATTATTTGCGATTTGAAAGAACATGAAAAATTTTTAAGACGTTATAGTGACTAGTTGAAATTTTGAAGTATTGCTGTCTTATGAATTTATACGGAAATTTTGATACGTCAAACAGACTAGTTGATAAACTGAAAAAGAAAGGTAATTTATTGACGTAGACGTACGATAACCGTATACTATAGGGAAGAACAACTTTGAATTCTCACTTGAGGTATTTTAAGGGATTTGATAACTGTTATATCTTGTTATAGAAATCATGACTAACCCTTGAAAATACTAAGTTTTCGTGGGTGTCCTCTCCGTTACATCTTGTATCGTGTTATATCGTTTTAACTATAGTTATAACCTTTGGTAAGGGAAAAAACAAGGGAAAGAAAATCTGGTAACAACTTATAACGAATTATTAAAATGTCAGTTGGAATTGGATGAGATGTGCAGTAATTGTTAGTCTTTATTGATTAAAAGACAGTATATAGGTAATGCTGAGAGAAGTAAGGTGAGTACAAATTTCGCGAAGCTTATAAGTATGAAGAGATAGCAAAAATGGGGGGATTGTATGGATATGATAGAAACATATTTAAGTAATCTACAAACTATAAATAACATGACATTGGATGATTACGGTGATAAGCACAAAGTGAAAAGAAACAACAAATTGTCAAGTTCCAATCGACAAATTGCAACAGAAATTGAGAGTACATATCCGGAGTACAAAGAAAATTTCTCAAAATTACTTTTGCATGACAATTGGAAAATCCGATGTCAAGTTGCACATCATATGTTAGAGGTGATGAATTATTCGGAGGAATATCGAAAGATGGCCTTAGAAGAAATCAAAGATGTTATTAATAGAAATATTCCAGTTGAAAGTTTAGGGAATAAAATGTGGTTAAAACAATGGTACGAACAGCACCCGGAAGATAAGTTGCTTTAGGATAATATTAGTCGGATTGCTTGTAAAATGGAGTCTGGTACATGGCTATAATGTATTTAGACAAAAAGATGATTTAGGTATGTTGAAGGAAGGATAACATAAGTATGTTTTTTGAACTAACAAATGAGCAAAGAAAATGTATGGGTATACCAGAGGTTATGAGCGATTGGGAATTGGTTTGTTTGGAGCAGGGATTTTATTGTTATTTTCAAGGTGATGTCATTAGGAAAATTATTCTGATACTGGAAGAAGATGTGCAGAAACGACAAAAAGCTACTTATCATGAATATAATGTTATAGCGATGACGAAAGATAATAGAACGGTTTTGTGTCCTAAAACCACTCGTGGAAAAGATAAAAAACTTACGGCTTCAACAGTCGGGAAACTTTCTGCCGAAGGAGTTTGTTTTTATTATTCAGACGGACGAATATCAATAATGAATGAGAATACACAAATACATTTGTTTTCTTCCAGGATGGCGGGAATGGCCGATGTGTCTTGGGAGGGATTAGAGGATTTTTGTAATAATTGGGTAAAGGAAACTACGGAAGAGGATTTTATCAAGTTACAGGAATTTGTAAAGGCAAAGCGGAAGCATTGTAAATTTGCATCAGGAGATTATTTTCGCTTTCAGGTAGACCGCAGGAATTGGGGTTATGGGAGAATCTTGCTGGATGTTATGGCAATGCGTAAAAAGGGGATAAAAGATTGGGATATTTTAATGGGAAGACCTGTTATTATAGAAGTTTTTCATATTTTGACAGAGAATGAGTATCTTACTCCGAATGAGTTGAAGGATTACCCGACAATTCCCTCGCAATATTTGATGGATAATGCATTATATTATGGAGAGTATCAGATTATTGGCAAGGGACCATTGCCGGAAAGCCCGAATTATCCTATTATGTATGGACAAAGTATTTCCTATTTGGATAGAAATAAAATAATATTTCAACGAGGTGACGTTTATAGAGAATTACCATTGGAAACAAACAAACTTATTCCGGGGGATTTTCGTAATAATGGAATGGGATGGCAGATCAATATTAATGCCTGTATTTTGAAAGAATGTATAGAAGCCGGTGACAATACACCATATTGGGATAGAGACTTGTATTATATGCGCTGCGATATTCGAAATCCCAAGCATCGGGAGGCTTTGGAGGCGGTATTAAAGCAATTTGGTCTAGATTACCAGATAAATTAATTTTGACTGTAAGGGCGAAATACACAGAGCATAAAACGTAGTTTTGTGCGATGGGTGTATTTCGCTTTGCGAGACAGAAAATTATGGTATTCGATGTTACGGATAAAAGATATATAATTCTTTTTATTTGTGATAAATTATATTTTCCCTTATAGCTTCCTCACAAGGGAAAATATAAGGGAAAAGTGCAAATTACATAGATGTTGATGGACTGGAAATCCCGTAAATACGGGAAAGCCCCGAAAATACTCGAGAAAAATCTTGCTAATGTAAGTCAAGTACTTTTTGGTAGTTTTTGAGAAGAATTTTAGTTTCTAAAAATGGGTAACTTTAATAAACCTACCTATTGTAGATTTTTGAAAAATATATAATAATGTAATCAGATTTACTGTTCGAGTTCCATTACTCTGGCATAGTAAATTCTAAGGAACTTAT
>JAFQAU010000114.1 GCA_017399885.1 Lachnospiraceae bacterium | reverse complement strand
TGTTTGAGCGTAGCGAGTTTGCGGAAACATTTGCTAATAGGCGACGGAGCAAAATGGGCGAAATCGACGTGTCTGTGGTGCTTGGCTGACACGGACACCTTCTACAAATCGTAGCCTTAAATTGTGCAATTTGACAAGTGCTAAAAAAATACAAGCTTTTGACACCCTAATCTATATAGGAAAATTTGTCCAATAAAGTAGTAAACGCCTTGTGAGGCTATGTACAGCCCTTGGCTAACTGTAACTTTTTAAGTGACTTTAAAAGAAATTTGTGTTAACATTATATAGATTGTAAAATGTAACTATTGGTGTTTTGTAGTAAAATATGGAATGGAGAAAACCAACAAGAAGCTTTTCTAATATTCCATGAAGAATGAACTCTAAATAAAGAAACGAGGTTAGATAGGATGACAAAGATTGATATTATTTCTGGTTTTTTAGGTGCCGGGAAAACAACGTTAATTAAGAAATTATTAGAGGAAGCATACAAAGGTGAAAAGCTTATGCTGATTGAAAATGAATTTGGAGAGATCGGCATTGATGGTGGATTTTTAAAAGATGCAGGCGTTGAGATAACAGAGATGAATTCAGGATGTATCTGTTGTTCTTTAGTTGGTGATTTTGCTACAGCATTAAAAGATGTGCTAAAAACTTATACACCGGACCGTATTATGATTGAGCCATCCGGAGTTGGTAAATTATCAGATGTAATTAAAGCAGTAAAGGACATTGAAGAGGAAGCGAATATTCAGCTAAATAGCTTTATAACAGTGGCAGATGCTACAAAATGTAAAATGTATATGAAGAATTTTGGTGAATTTTTTAATAACCAAATTGAATATGCAAATACAATTGTTTTAAGTAGAACACAGAAGATGAACCAAGAAAAACTAGAAGCTTGTGTACAATTAATTAGAGAGCATAATGAAAATGCGGTAGTTATAACAACTCCGTGGGATGATATAACAGGAGAGCAGATTGTTTCGGCAATAGAGAAAAAGGATTCTTTTGCGGAAGAATTGATGAAAGAAGCGCAAGTTTGCCCTACCTGTGGTCACCATCATGACCACGACCATCATGAACATGGAGAATGTTGTGGACATGACCACGATCATCACGAACATGGAGAATGTTGTGGACATGACCACGATCATCACGAACATGGAGAATGCTGTGGACATGACCATCACGAACATGGAGAATGCTGTGGACATGACCACGATCATCACGAGCATGGAGAATGTTGTGGACACGATCATCATGAGCATGAGGAATGTTGTGGACATGACCATCATCACCATGCAGATGACGTATTTACAAGCTGGGGTCAGGAAACTGCGCACAAATTTGCAACGGATGAAATGAAAGAAATTTTAGAAAAATTAGCAAATACAGAGGAATTTGGTATTATACTTCGTGCAAAAGGAATTGTGCCAAATGTAGATGGCACTTGGATTTATTACGATTTAGTTCCAGGTGAATATGAATTGAGAACCGGACAACCAGAGGTAACAGGAAAAGTTTGTGTAATTGGAACGAAGCTTGTACAAGAGAAATTAAAAGAAGTTTTCCATGTATAAAATTAGATTTGTACTGTAAAACCAATAAACTATAGCGTTTAAGCTCTGATAGTAATAGTTTAGCTAGGTCTGCGCATTTAATGGGACGCAAAGCTAGCCCTTTGGGGCACTGAACCAAAAGAGTACAACAGGAATACAATTGGGCAATTAGCTAAGCTGACACAAGGAATTTCTTTTTATAGGAGGCATTAAGCATGAATGATAATGAAATTTATGTATACCTTTTTACTGGCTTTTTAGAAAGTGGAAAAAGCAGTTTGGTACAGGGAACAATTTCTGAACCAGAATTTTTAAATGGGGAAAAAGCACTTTTAATTTGCTGTGAAGAAGGAGAAGTAGAATACGATAAGGAAATTTTAAAAAAGGCAAATGTGGAAATTGTAATGGTTGAGGATGCTGAGGAATTAACGACAGATTTTTTAACAGAATTAAATCAAAAATACAATCCACAACGTGTGTTTATTGAATATAATGGAATGTGGCAAACAGAGGATTTCTACCAGACAGAATTACCAAAAGATTGGGTAATCGTACAAGTATTAACCACAATAGACGCAAGTACTTTCCAAACCTATATGGCAAATATGGGTGGAATGATGGTACAACAATTTGCAGAATCAGATGCAGTCATCTTTAATCGTTGTACAGAGGATACTCCAAAGGCATCCTTCCGTCGTTTAGTAAAAGCAAATAATAGGCGTGCACAAATTATATATGAACGTACCGATGGAACAATTGATAATTCTCTAGAAGAAGAAATGCCATTTGATTTGAACGCGGAAATTGTTGAAATTGGGGAAGAAGATTATGGAATTTGGTACATGGACGCCATGGAGCATCCTGATAAATATAAAGATAAAACTTTGCGTTTTAAAGCGATCGTGTATCACCCGGATGAGTTTCCACAGGATTGGTTTGTGCCTGGACGTTTTGCTATGAACTGTTGTGTCGATGATATTGGATTTATAGGATTTAAGTGTCATTGCAAGGAAATTTCAAAATATAAAACAAGAGATTGGATTTATATTACGGCAAAAGCAAAGGTGGAATATGCAAAAGAATACGAGGGAAATGGTGTTGTGCTAGAGGCAGTATCAGTAGAACCTACAGAAAAATCAAAAGAGGAAATCGTATACTTTACGTAATAGTTTAGTTTTTTCATTAATTGCCTTGACTATAAAAATAATATAGCAAGAATGGAATTGGCAACAGTTCAATCGTGGGCTGAACTGTAACGTGATTTTTAATTAAATAACAATTGTTTATAAATACCTATAGAATATAGAATGTAACTTTCTTTTTCTATAGGTATTCTTTTTTGTATTTTTACATATAGTAAGAAAAGGTAAAAAACAAAATATTTGGAGGAAGAAATATGTGTGGGATAGCAGGATACTGTTCTTTAGAGGTAAATTTTAGAAGAACTTTATTAAAAGAACAGAAGCAAGTTATTGATATGGGAAAAATGTTAAATCATAGAGGACCAAATGACTTTGGGATTCATGTGGATGACCATGTTGCGTTTGCGCATACTCGTTTGGCGGTAATCGATATTAAGGGTGGAAAGCAACCTATGAAAAAAACATTAGATGGCTATACCTATGTAATGGTATATAACGGAGAAATATATAATACAGAAGAATTGCGTCAGGAGTTACTTCGAAAAGGAATCATTTTTTCAACGAGTTCAGATACAGAGGTAGTTTTATCTGCTTACATGGTATATGGGAAAAAAATGGTAGAAAAATTAAATGGAATATATAGCTTTGTAATCTGGGATGAAAGGGAGAGAAGCTTATTCTTTTGTCGTGACAGATTGGGTGTAAAGCCGTTATTTTATACCATGGGAAACAGAAAATTTTATTTTGCATCGGAAATAAAAGCACTTTTGGCACATCCGGATATTAAGCCTAAAGTTAGTGCATATGGTCTATGTCAGCTATTTGGAATTGGTCCGGCAAGGGTTCCGGGAAGTGGAGTATATGAAGAGATTTATGAGGTGTTACCAGGTCATTGTGGAACATTTAGTGATAGTGGGTTAGAGCAGTGGAAATATTGGGAGCCAGAGGCAAAAGTATGCACAGATACTTATGAACAGGCTGTAGAGAAAGTACGAGAATTGTTAACAGATTCTATAACTCGTCAGCTGGTTTCAGATGTTCCAATATGTACTTTGTTATCAGGTGGATTGGATTCTAGTGTAGTATCTGCTGTTGCTGCTGATTATTTGAAGAAGCAAGGGAAAACTTTAGATACCTACTCCTTTGATTATACAGATAACAATGAAAACTTTAAGTCATCTGCATTTCAACCGGAGCAGGATAGGCCTTATGTGGAACAAATGGTAGCACATATTGGTTCCAACCATCATTATTTAGAATGTGCTTATAGTGATTTATATGATAGCTTATTTGAGGCAGTAAGGGCAAAGGATATGCCGGGAATGACAGATGTAGATGCATCTTTATTATATTTTGCAAGGAAAATAAAAGAGAAACATACGGTTTGTCTGTCAGGAGAATGTGCAGATGAAATCTTTGGTGGTTATCCTTGGTTCCGTGCCAAAGAAAGCTTCCAAATTGACCGTTTTCCATGGTCTAGGGATTTGGAGTTTCGAATGTCAGTTGTAAATCCTTCCTTAGTAAAACATTTGCCAATAGAGAAGTATGTAAGAGCCCAGTATCTTAGAAGTATTAAAAAAATGTCTTGCCTGCCAACTGAAAAAATTGATAGAAAGAAAATATTCCAAAGAAATGCACAGGCAGATACGAATCAAGATATCATAGAGAATAACCATAAGTGTGATGAGAATTACTCTGTAAGCAGGGAAGACGGTTTAGAATATCAACGTCGTCAAAGGGAATTGGCACATTTGAATATCGCATGGTTTATGGCGACATTGTTAGAGCGAAAAGATAGGATGACAATGGCCAGTGGATTAGAAGTACGAGTTCCTTTTGCAGATCATAGGTTGGTGGAATATTTGTATCAGTTACCTTGGGATTACAAATATCATAATAATCAAGTAAAAAGCTTATTAAAAGATGCCATGGGATCCTACTTGCCAAAATCTGTTTTGGAAAGAAAAAAATGTCCATATCCTAAGTCCTATGATCCAAAGTTTGAGAATCTGTTAAAAGAAAAACTACATGAAATTCTGAAAGATACAGATGCACCAATTCAAACATTGGTAAATAAAGCTTATTTGGAAAAATTAATGGCTTCCACCTCGGACCATGGAAAACCTTGGTTTGGACAACTAATGGCCACACCGCAAATGTATGCATATTTGATTCAAATGAATTACTGGTTAGAAGAATACCAGGTAGATTTAAGAATCTAATAATAAATATGCAGATATGAAATTTGTAAATTGTTATAAGTCCATATAGAATTTGCAAAAACAGCCAGAGTTTATTGAAGACAAAATATATTGAGGGGCAAATTGCCCCTTCTTATGTGTATCTAGCTTTGTGGTTAATTCATTGTTTTTTATGTGGGAGACATTCCCATGCATTTGCCTATATGTGCTCATCCTCTGACTTTAGTTTGTGTTAAGTAATCGTTGGCACTTTTTCATTTTTCTCTATAACGTTCGCTTCTCTTTTTACTTTTTGATAATGCAGTGATTGGGCATCTCCCTTACAAAACACGCTCTCGCTTATCCTATCATCATAAGACCAATGGATAAACTAAAACAATAAATCAAACAACCAATAATCTGTATGTGCATTTGGAAATGCAATTCCTATATAAATTCCAAATGCAAGATAACTGATAGCCATAAGCATTCCTAGAATAGTAAGTGCTACTCCAATCCTAATTCTACAGTTTTCCTTTTTCTTTAAGTTTGCATATAAACTAACACACCCAAAAAGCAACGCTCCTACCGGTGCCAAAACAGTAGCAAGAACTATTGTTACAATTCCCTGTCCAATTCCTATTCCATAAAACTTTTTCTCTTTCATATTTTACTCCTTTTCCCAAAGCATTTTTTTTGTTCCATCAGACTGCTCAATTATAATTTCTGAACACTGTGTCAGTTTTTCTTTATCACATATTTTACTTCTTTCTTCTGAAGTTCCTATCTGCATTCCGCTCCACTTTTGAAGATGGAAATTCAAACCACTTTCCATGAATACAATACGAACCTGATAGGTTTCATTCTTATCTCTCTTGTTATATATGTTTTTAGAAGCTGCCAGTACAGGTTCTCCCTCGGTTGTATAAAATTCTAGGGAAATCATCTGGGCAAGGGATGCATTTCCACTTCTCTCCAGCCACAAGTTTCCTTCTTCATCTTGCACAACAGATACTTTTTCCAAATCTACTACATCATTCATGTTCTGTATCTTGAGACTATAAAAAAAACAACTGCGTCCTATCACTATTGCAATACATACGACAGCCACTGACAATACAAGCCGTTCTATCCATAATCTTTTTTTAATTTTCTTCAAAATTCTTACATCCGTTTCTCGTTGTTTTGTATCACTAGAAATATTTACTTCCGCCTGCATATTTTCCAAAAACTGTTTACATTCTTCACAATGTTTCAAGTGTTCTTCCACCATCTTTACACTTTCTTCTGAACATACACCATCAACATAAAGTGGAAGCAAGTCTATCACTATATCACATTTTTTCTGTTCCATCTATGACTCCTCCATTTTCTTTACTAACTTATTTTTTGCACGGTAAAAGGTTACCCTGCTCCAACTTTCTGTCTTTCCAAATATTTCCCCAATATCTCGGAAAGACAATTCTCCAAATACCCTTAGCTGAAATACTTCTTTATAAGGTTCTTCCAGTGTATGAAGTACCTTATGTATATTTAACGCCTGTTCCTTATCCCCAAATCTTTTTTCAATAGAAACAGGTCTCTCTTGAATTTTCACTTCCTCTTCCAAGACAAAACGTTTTTGTTTTTTACAATAGGTATAATATGTATTTTTTGCAATTTGGCATAACCACACCCGAATGTCACATTCCCCTTTAAATGTGCCAATGGATTTCATTGCTTTGAAAAAAGTTTCCTGTGTAATATCTTCTGCTACCACTTCTTCTTTTGATAGTGCCAACATATAAAGATACACATCTTTGAAATATAGTTGGTAGAGCTCTTCCATTTTTTTCACTTTTTCACCTCCTACATATATAAGACTACATAGTTTTTATTTCGTTACAAGTTTTTTTATTTTTTTATGTGGACAAGTTCACTTTCCTTTAATTTTGCCAATATAAATTATACACTAACTTTAAAGTCCGGCATCACCATCAGAACAATCCATTCTATTGGTAAACAAAATACAAGGGGTTGTAGCATGAAGGAAACGAAATACAATACTATAGTATGCTTCTAAACAAAAGAACACTATAATTGTACTGGTTTTCTTTCATGCTACAACCCTATATTATCCGATGCAAGTAAATAACATACTGGATGAATAATTACTGAATAACCGGTTGGATTTGTTTTCTTTCTAAGGCCAGTTCCATAGTTGGTACAATAAGATCGGTATGTGCAACCAAAGAACAAGGTTTTTTCTTAGGGTCATCTTGGCAAAATGGGACGAAATAAATATGTTTTGTAGAGTAAAGCAATCCTATATTTTTAAAATTTAGCCCCAAGCTGTCATTACTTGCAAGAAAAATAACGGTAGGTTTTTCTGTCCGCAAGTGTGCCTTGACTGCCATGGTTACAGGGGTATCCGTTATGGCATTGGCAAGCTTGGATAAAGTATTTCCCGTACATGGAGCAACCAGCATAAGATCGAATAATTCCTTTGGTCCGATTGGTTCAGCAGTGACGATAGTGGTAATTGGCTTATTACCTGAAATAATAGTTGCACGTTCTAAAAATTGTTTCCAATTGCCAAAACGACATTCTATTTCCTGTGGAACATAAGAAAATATAGGAAAAACAGAGGCTCCCAAAGATACTAAATGCTCCATTTCTTTAAAAACCTTTTCATAAGTACAAAAAGAACCAGTCATGGCAAATCCGATTCTTTTTCCAGTAAGCTTCATAATAATTCCCTCTTTCTTAGACGGTTTTTAATAGGGTTATAATTTGCTTTGCCAAGATATTGGCGGCTGTCTTTGGTGCTAGTTTTCCTGGAATTCCAAGGCAATGCTTTGCCGTAATTCCTAAGTTCTTGGCAGTCTCAAAGTCCACACCTCCGGGAAGTGAGGCAATATCTATGATTACCGCTTCTTTATTAATGTAAGAAAGCTTTTTCTTATCCAAAATTCTTGCGGGAACAGTGTTAAATATAAACATAAAACTACCTAAACAAGAGATAATGTCATCATAATTTTTTGTGTCATAGCCACAGGCCTCTGCAGCCGCAAGATCTTCTTCTTTTCTTGCACATATGGTAACCTTTGCATCTAGTCCCTTTAGTTTTGCTGCAAGTACCCTACCGCATTTTCCAAAACCAAAAACAACACAAGGAGATTTGTGTAATACGCTCTGGCTAGCTTCAATTGCATGATAAATGGCACCTTCAGCAGTAGGAATGGCGTTTTCAATGGCGATTGCATCGCATTTTAATAAATCGTGACAAGGAATTTGATAAGTTCTGGCAAATTCCACAACTTCCTTAGGGAAATGACCACCTATTAATAATTTGGGGATATTTTGTGCAAGATGGTGGAAAAAGTAGTCTATTGTAACCAGACAGTGTGGATTTTCTGTATATAAATGAACCTGATCCTTTGTAAAGGGGATTCCGGTAATCCATACATCACTTGGCAGAAGTGTATTCACACTAGTAAGACTTTCTGCATATAATTCGCCATCGCAATCCTTTTGGTGGCAAATAGAATTTTGTAGAGCAATTCCTGATACAGAAAAGCCTCGTTGTAGAAAATTTTCATATAGTAAATAATGACGATAATCTCCACCGATTATTGTAATGCTAGGAGATAAAAAATCAGATGCCATAACCAAGGCTCCTTTCTATCGTTGTGTTTTATCTTATTATATGGAGAGGGAAAAAAACAGTGACAAAAAACTCCCTATCTTCTAAAGAAAATAGGGAGAATGTTCCTCTATAGGCAAGTATGTTTCTTATTTTTCAGGATCAATTTCAACAATTTCGTCTTCAGTAAAGAAATCATCATCAAAATCATCATCAAAGTCATCAAAATCATCTTCTAAATAATTTGGTGTTAAATATTTAAATACAGCAAATGCAATTCCTGCAATCGCAGCGATTGCTCCAATAATTGCCAATATCCAAATAAGTGTATTCTTTTTGTTCTCATTCATTTCCTTTTTGTGCATAAGCTCTTTTAAGTGAGCTGCTGCTAAAAGATTTTCTAATTTTTGATTTACCATAATATCACTGTCCCTTCTTAATTATTTCTAACGATGTCATTCTATCATGTTTTTTTGATTTACACTTGTGTCATTATTTCAACAGAAACATTATACCACCTTTGCTGTTTTTTTACCACACTTTAATGGATTTTTTCAAGCTTTGCAAATCCCGCAAGAAGCTTTTTGGCACCGGCAGTGTCAAACTCTACGCATACTTCATAATCCTTCTTCCCTTTGGTTAATTTGGTAACCGTTCCTTCACCAAATTTATCATGTTTGACCTTGTCCCCGACTCCATAGGAAGGAGGATTGTCTAGCATGGAAGTAGTAGTAGTTTTGGCCTGGTAAGGCTTTTCAAAGTGGAACCCTTTTTGGATCATAGGGTTATCTCCAAATGGATTGGAGCTTCTATTTCGATTAAAGCCGGTTCTTGAAATCGCTGAAAAATCAGAACTTCCATTGGCACTGGTATATCGAAAAGGCTTATCCTTTTGTGGAGTGATAGGAGCACTGACTGTATTTGCAAATGGGTTACTATAAATGCTCTTTGGTGTGGTTTGATTTAACAAATACCTAGGTATTTCATTTATAAATCTGGAAGGACTGTGAAAATGTATTTCACCATTCTGCATACGTTGTCTTGCTGCTGTCAAAAAAAGCTTTTCTCTTGCTCTGGTAATTCCTACATAGCAAAGTCTTCGTTCCTCCTCAATATCCATAGGGTCATCGGAGTGAATACACATATAACTTGGAAATACGCCTTCCTCCATTCCACATATGTATACATAAGGGTATTCCAACCCTTTTGCACTATGCAGAGTCATAAGTGTGACCGTATTATCCGTTTCATCAAGATTGTCTATATCAGCTACTAAAGAAATCTCTTCTAAAAATGCATTTAAAGAATTATCCTCCTTGGCATTTTCTAAGAAGGTAATAATTTTATTCTTTAATTCATGGATATTTTCAATTCTGTTTTTTGCTTCTTCCGTATTTTCTGCTACTAATTCATCTTCGTATCCTGTTGCTTCTAGAATTTCATCAAATAAATCTAAAATGGAATACTCCGGATTAGAAAGCTTTGATTTTATAATCTCTATCATACTAACAAAAGGTGATACCTTAGAAGCCCCCCTGCCAATGCCGGGAATATACTCTGCATTTTTGCAGGCATCATAAAAGCTTATGCCGTTATGAATAGAATGTTCCATTAATCGGTCTATGGTAGTAAGTCCAATTCCTCGTTTTGGCACGTTAATAATTCGTTTTACAGAAATATCATCCTGTCCATTGTTAATTGTGCGCATATAAGCCAGTAAGTCCTTGATTTCTTTTCGTTGGTAGAAGTTTATCGCACCCACCAACCGATAGGGAATATTTCTTTGGATAAGCTTTTCCTCTAAAATTCTTGATTGGGCATTGGTGCGGTATAAGAGGGCATAATCCCTATAATTGCATAATCCATCTTCAAAATCCTGTAAAATTCTATTGGCTATATATTCTGCTTCCTCGTATGCACTATCAAAAAGGGTATAAGTAATAGGATCTCCTTCTTGGTTTTCTGTCCATAGTTTTTTTTCTTTTCGTTCTGTATTATTAGAAATTACCTGATTGGCTGCATCCAGAATGGTTTTGGTGGAACGGTAATTCTGCTCCAGACGAATGGTTTTGGTGTCCGGATAACTGCTTTCAAAATTTAGAATATTATAAATATTGGCACCACGGAAGCGATAAATGGACTGATCATCATCTCCAACTACGCATAGGTTATGAACCGTTTCTCCAAAATCATTGGTACTGGTTGCGAGTAAATGCAAAAGCTTAAACTGTACGGTGTTAGTGTCTTGATACTCATCCACCATAATATAGCGAAATCTATTCTGGTAATTAGCCAGAACATCTTTATTATTCTCAAATAATTCCACGGTTTTAAATAATAAATCATCAAAATCTAAGGCATTGCTTTGTTTTAGTCTGTGTTGGTATTCTGTATACACCTTGGCGTATTTTTTTTTCGCTGGATCTCCAGGATTTTCCATAGCATACTGTTCTGGAGAAATATAGGAGTTTTTTGCAGAAGAAATCTCATTTATAAAGGTTTTTTCTTTATATTTTTTAGGGTCTAGATTAAAGTATTTAATGATATCCCGCATTAAAGATTTCTGATCGTCAGAATCATAAATGGTAAAATTATTTCCATATCCAAGACGATCTATGTAACGTCTTAGGATTCGGACGCAGGTAGAATGAAATGTACTTACCCAAATATTCTCGGAACCAAAACCTATTAATGTATCTACACGCTCGCGCATTTCCTTTGCGGCTTTATTCGTAAAGGTAAGGGCTAAAATATTCCAGGGATTAACGTTGATCTCATCTAGCAGATAAGCAATTCTGTGGGTAAGAACTCTGGTTTTACCGGAACCTGCCCCTGCAAGAATCAATAATGGACCTTCATTATGTTGCACTGCTTCTAATTGTTGTCTATTTAAAGTATCATAAATACTCATGATTGCTCAACCTTTCTTAATCATTTTTGTAAACACAAACGTATGTTTTATTATATCATTATTCTTATATACTGACAAATATTTCTTTGCATTTTTTTAATCCATATAAAAGCGTTACTATTGAAAAAATTATTATGGATATGATTATAATGATTGCACACTGTAGAAAAAAAGTATCCGGTAAAATTCGAATAATCTGATCCAGATTCCAATCAAATAGCCAATAATCGCCCGGAAAAAATATCTTATGAAAAATTTCAAAGGATTTTTCCCAGAAAAAAATACAACAAAAGCCTATTAGGATTGGAAGAACCAAAGCTGTAATGCTCCCTGTGACCAGCCATGAAAAATTATTTTGTTTCTTTGCCTTTTTCCAAGTGAAAATAAGATAAAATAAGGAACCTAAGGCAAGTACGTGGAAAAGCATAAAAACTTGTTTTACTTTGGCAAAATGGGATAGAGCAGGCTCTGAAACAGTAATATCTGAAAAAACCAAATCTCCTGAAAAAAATGGAGAACAATAGTCAATGAGAATATTGTAATTTTTATAGATAATTTCTTTAGAAAAACCACTATACTTTTCTATATCTAAGTAGGAAACATCAAAATAATAAAGTGGTCGAAAAAAAAGAACAAAATTCAAGGCTATACCAATAAATAAAAATAAAAGGCATAATCCGGAAATAATATGTTGAAAAGAAAATTTATAATTCATAAGCACTCCTGATAATTGGTATAAGATATTTATCTGTTACCCATTCTAGCAATAACAGTTCAGCAACGCAAGGTATTAAAAGAAAAAGATTGCTATTTATATTAGAATGTTTTATATTATATTTGTGTTAGCGTGGTTATTGTTCACACGTAAGATTGGCACCTGCTGCTAGGCCATGTGCCAAGAAATATGATAGATAAAACATTATGGGAGGACCTATATGGGAGAAACAAATTTTTCATTATTAACACAGGACGAAATAGATATATTAGTTTCGTATTTAACAGGGAATAATAAACAGGTGGAAAGTCAGGTACTTACTCAGGATAGTATTGATAAGTTAATTCATCTTATGAGAAAATATCGCATTGGGGAGCATAAAAGTCAGGATGGACTTACCAATATAAATGCAGTTTCCGATGTGTTAGGTGGAGAAAAAGATTGGTATTTAGAAGTATTATTTGAAGAGAATGAATTTGTGCAGTTATATGCAAAAAAACAAGAAAAGATGGTAAAAATAACACCAAGGGGATATTCTGCGGGGTGTTTTGTAGAGGATGAAAGTCAGTGGGGATATGCCATTAGTCCTGGGAAGTTTTGTAGTGTTGCCTCTGTATACGGATTATCATTTACCAAAGCAACCTATGAGAAAGTAATAAAAAGATACGCTAAGATAAATTTTGGTGATGAGAATTATGCTCTTTTCGATGTTTTTGAAGGTGATTCCATTACACTTTCTACATACATGATTGAGTAATAAAGTAACAATTTAGATTGGAGAATGTATATGTACACAATTAAGAATCGGGATCATAATGCTAAAAGTGCTACACTGGAAACAGTGCATGGAACAATTGAAACACCTGTATTTATGAATGTAGGAACGGCGGCTGCAATAAAGGGTGCAGTTTCTACAGAAGATTTACAAGGAATTAAAACACAGGTTGAGCTTTCCAATACCTATCACTTACATGTAAGACCGGGAGATAAGATTGTAAAGAAGATGGGTGGTCTTCATAAATTTATGGTGTGGGACAAACCGATTTTAACCGATTCCGGTGGATTCCAGGTGTTTTCTTTGGCAGGACTGCGAAAGATAAAGGAAGAGGGTGTGTACTTTAGTTCTCATGTAGATGGAAGAAAGATATTCATGGGGCCAGAGGAGAGTATGCAGATTCAGTCCAATTTGGCATCAACTATTGCAATGGCATTTGATGAGTGTCCACCTCATCCGGCTACCAGGGATTACATGCAAAAATCCGTAGACCGAACCACTAGATGGTTAGAGCGTTGTAAAAAGGAGATGGCAAGACTGAATCAGTTGCCGGATACCATTAATAAAAATCAGATGCTTTTTGGAATTAATCAAGGGGGAACCTTTGAGGATATTCGTATTGAACATGCAAAAAGAATATCAGAGATGGATTTAGATGGTTATGCACTAGGTGGTTTGGCAGTAGGTGAAAGCCATGATGAAATGTACAGAATTATTGAAGAAACGGTTCCTTATTTACCGGTAGATAAGCCTACGTATTTGATGGGAGTAGGAACGCCGGCAAATATCTTAGAAGCAGTAGATAGAGGTGTAGATTTTTTTGATTGTGTATATCCTACTCGTAATGGAAGACATGGACATGCCTATACAAATTTTGGAAAGATTAATTTGTTAAATGCCAGATTTGAAACGGATGCAAAACCGATAGAAGAAGGTTGTCAGTGTCCTGCCTGTAGACGTTATAGTCGGGCATATATTCGACATTTATTAAAAGCTAAGGAAATGCTTGGATTGAGACTTATAGTCTTGCACAATTTGTATTTTTATAATACAATGATGGAAGAAATTCGTGCTGCTATTCGAGAGAATAGATATAAAGAATATAAGAAAAATAAGTTAGAAGGATTTGCAAGAGGCATTGATGGATAAACTTATTACAGAATAACAGCTAAGGTAGGTCTATGGTGTTACCGGGCTTACTGTAAGAAAGGGTATCAAAAGAATCGAATTGGGTAATTTTATATGGAAAGTTTGCCTGGTTCAGAAACAGTTTGCCACTTGGTAGGAGCGGTTACTGTTATGCCTTACATGATATTTATAAAATTGGAAAGGAAGGAAAGGTATGATGTTTTTACCAGTACTAGAAGCAACAGGAGCGAGAGGAAGTGCATTTGATGCATTATTGTTACCAATTATGATTTTGGTAATGGTAGCCTTTTACGTATTTATGTTTCGTAAGCAGAGCAAGGAGCAAAAGCAGAGAGAGCAATTGGTGTCTTCTGTGGAAGTAGGAGACAGTGTTCTAACAAGTAGTGGATTTTACGGTGTAATTTGTGACGTTTCGGATGAAGTAGTGATTGTGGAATTTGGAAATAACAAGAATTGTAGAATTCCTATGAAAAAAGAATGTATATTAGAGATTGAAAAGGATAATTAATGGAATAGCTTTTCGTCATGGAAAGTATATGTGTACTATTTACAAAGGAGCTTCCTTGTAAAGTGATTAGTACACATATACTTTTTTTGCTTTATAGGAAAGTTCGTCCTATAAAGCAAAACGCTCCGCGAGGATGTGCACAGATGCGTAAGGAATATTGTTGCAAAAGGCATGCAACACGCATCTGGCACACAAAGTGGAGCAAGTCCCTCATGAATGAGG
>JAFQAU010000113.1 GCA_017399885.1 Lachnospiraceae bacterium | reverse complement strand
CTACTGCCTCTTCGTATGTCCTGCCGGCACTTCTTGGACTTGCTGCAATTGTAGTAACCTCAAACCAAGGATGATTCTCTAACAATGCAATAAATCTCTGCCCTACCATACCAGTTCCACCAAGAATACCAACTTTTAATTTTTCGCTCATATCTATTTACCTCTTTCTATGTTATAATCTTTCGTTTTGTCCATTTGCCACGTACAAATGTCCGTCTACTAAAAATAGTACACTATTTTATAAGAAAAAGCAAACATTAATTCTTGTTTCCCCTATTTTTATGAATTATGTATAATGTGTTGAAAATCACAAAACTAATTTTGTGAATTTTATGTAACAATTTAACTATTCGGCAATTTTTCAAAGAATTTTATTGGATTTTGGATAAGGTACTTCACTTGCTGAGAATTGTCTGAAAGATTTCCTTACTGCTACCAGCATAGATGCAGGGATACTTATTACCCTTACTATTATCCCGTTTTTTTTATCAATGCAGGATTTACTTGTTAGTATTTTCATTTATTATCTATAGTTATCTGTTACTGTCTGAGTTGATGAGCCCACTGCGCCCTGTTCAGTCTTCATTAACCATAACTCGTCTTATGATGAAACTTATAAACGAATAAAATCTTGAAAATGCTTGTATTCTTATAGATTTCATGGACTATCTGTTTGTTACGGAAAACAAACTTAAGGATGCCTATAATACATGATAAGGAAATAAATATATTGATTTTTTGCAGGAAACCTCGTAACGAAATCTTAATGCGGCTTTTGATACAACCTTCTCAAATCCAGCAAATGTGAGCTTTCCCAGCATTTATCAAAACATCAGTTCTTTGGAATAGCTGAATTTTTACATTAGCAAGAATGCTGATATTATAAGACTTTACAGCATGGTCTGAAAACTTTGTCCGTCACTTTGAAAAAATACACTCTTCCGAAGATGGGATAATACATCTCATACCATTACCGCCAAAATGAAATAAATCTGGAACTGGATTACCGCTTTTTTGAGCAATTTTTATAATATAAATACCGCTATTTAACGCAAAAACGCATCATCTCCACAGCACCAAGTACTATGAAAACAATGCGTTCTAAATCCTTGAAGAAACAATATTCAGTTTGACTTTCGGATATCATTATGTGGAAACATAATTAAATATAAGTTTCTGCCAAATCTATATCCTGCGTCATTTCTAATTCTGGAAACTTTTCGTCTAATTTTTGCAAACACTCGATAAACGTTTGGCTCTGTAATCTCTGTGATATATCCTCAAATGTTTCACTCCAATTAGCAGGAAACCATGATTGATTTATACCTGTTCTCTTAGCTTTAACTTTATGGTCTGGAACATTTCCAATCCTTACTCCATTATCATATACATGTACAATATTATACTGCATCCCTTTAGCTTCTAAAAAGTCAATATTTGCTTGCCCGTGTCCGCCACCTTTCATTTTGGATACTGCACCTGTCTTGGTGTCATATGTAAAATCACCTACAGATGAATGAGTTATTGCTGTGCTATCAATAGATTTTATACCACTCTCACTAATACTTTTATGATACACAGCCCCATTCTTCGGGGCATCATCCAAATCACTAACCTTTATCCGATAGCCTTCCGGCGTTACATACGCATAAGGTTCTCCGTTTTTGATTTTTCTAACGGTATCTTTTGCTTCTCCTATAAATTTATTTATACTTTCCTTTTCATCTATCCATACTTTTCGCAAATATACTTTGTATTTTGCTGTATTTTTGGTTACAGCATTGCTTACCTTTATGACACTTCATCTCTTCCAAAGCATCTTCCGGTATTCTTGCATGTGGGTCACTATCCACGTTTTCCATAAATTGATTG
>JAFQAU010000112.1 GCA_017399885.1 Lachnospiraceae bacterium | reverse complement strand
TAATATGTGGGGCTATACCTGTTTATGTGAATCCAGGAACAAATCAAAGATTAGGAATACCATTAGGAATGCCAGTTTCCAATGTTGAACAGGCAATTAAGGATAACCCGGATGCAAAGGCAATTATGGTAAATAATCCTACATACTATGGAATCTGTTCTAATTTAAAAAAAATTGTTGAATTAGCACATTCTTATGGGATGAAGGTTTTAGTGGATGAAGCACATGGGACACATTTTTATTTTGGTGAAAATATGCCAATTAGTGGAATGGCGGCAGGAGCAGATATGGCAGCAGTAAGTATGCATAAAACAGGAGGTTCCTTAACACAAAGCTCATTATTGTTATGTAACAAAAGCGTCAATGCAGACTATGTTCGTCAGGTAATCAATTTAACACAAACAACCAGTGGCTCTTATTTATTAATGTCTTCCTTGGATATTGCAAGGAAAAATTTAAGTTTAAATGGAAAAGAAATGTTGAAAAAAACTATAGAGTTTGCAGAATATGCAAGAGGCGAAATAAATAAGCTTGGTGGGTATTATGCATATTCTTCAGAACTAGAGGATGGAGATGCCGTGTTTGCTTTCGATAGAACGAAATTATCTATTCATACAAGAGATGTAGGTCTTGCTGGTATTGAAGTATACGATTTGTTGAGAGATGATTATGGCATTCAGATAGAGTTTGGAGATATAGGAAATATTCTTGCTATTATTTCCTCGGGTGATCGAAATTTGGAAATTGAACGTCTGATATCAGCACTTTCAGAAATTAAGCGTTTATATCAGAAAGATAAGGCGGGCATGTTTGATCATGAATATATCAATCCGAAAGTAGTAATGCCACCACAGAAGGCGTTTTATAGTGAAAAAGTTACATTGCCAATTGAGGACAGTGAGGATGAAATTTGTGGGGAATTTGTTATGTGTTACCCTCCCGGTATACCAATTTTGGCTCCTGGAGAATTGATAACGAAAGAAATATTGAATTATATTGCTTACGCAAAACAAAAGGGTTGTTTTATGACTGGGACGCAGGATATGAAGATTGAAAATATTCAAGTTGTAAGAAAGGCATAAGGTTTTCAAAAAAGGAAATAAAAGGTGTGATATAATATGGAATTGTGGTTTTCTGAGCCCCATACAAAAAATGTAAAATTAAGTATTAAAGTTGAAAAACAAATATATTGCGGTCAAAGTCGTTACCAGAGAATTGACATTATGGAAACAGCAGAGTTTGGAAAAGTATTGGTATTGGATGGCTATTTAATGCTTACAGAGAAAGATGAATTTATATATCATGAAATGATTTGTCATGTACCAATGGCGGTAAATCCTAACATAAAAAATGTATTAGTGATTGGAGCAGGGGATGGTGGTACCATTCGCGAGTTAACAAAATATGATACCATTGAGAATATTGATATGGTGGAGATAGACGAGATGGTGGTTGAAGCATGTCGTAAGTTTTTGCCACAAACAGCAGAAAAGTTAGATGACCATAGATTGCATATATATTATGAAGATGGATTGCGTTTTGTTAGAAGTCGTGAAGCAGAATATGATTTGATTATTGTAGATTCTACAGATCCATTTGGTCCTGGTGAAGGTTTATTTACAAGAGAATTTTATGGAAATTGCTATAAAGCTTTAAATGAAGAAGGAATTTTGATAAACCAGCATGAAAGTCCATTTTATAAAGAAGATGCGAAATCTATGCAAAGAGCACATAGGAATATAGCAGCATCTTTTCCAATTCGTGAAGTTTACCAGTTTCATTTACCTACGTATCCATCTGGGCATTGGTTTTTTGGATTTGCTTCAAAAAAATATCATCCAATCAATGATTTAAAGGAGAATACGTGGAATCAATTGGGATTGAATACAAGATATTATAATACAAAATTACACAAAGGAGCTTTTTATATTCCTAATTATGTAAAGGAGTTATTGGAGAATGCATAAAAATATTACCACATTTATTGGCTGTGATAACGATTTTGAAGAGAGTAAAATAGTGATTTTTGGAGCACCATTTGACAGTACAACCTCATATCGACCTGGAACACGATTTGCAAGTGCAGCCATTAGAAATGAAAGCTATGGAATAGAAACCTACAGTCCATATCAGGATAAGGATTTAGAGGATATAAGTGTATTTGATGGTGGAGATTTGGAGTTACCTTTTGGTAATCCAGAAGGAGCATTAGAACAAATAAAAGATTTTACAGAAAAGATACTGAAAGAAGAAAAAATACCATTTATGATAGGTGGAGAGCATTTGGTTACCCTAGGTGCTGTGGAAGCGGTTTATGAAAAGTATCCGGATTTGCATATTATTCACTTTGATGCACATACGGATTTAAGGGATGATTACCTTGGAGTAAAGAAATCACATGCCACTGTAATTAGAAGATGCCATGATTTGGTGGGAGATGGAAAGATATTTCAATTTGGTATAAGAAGTGGAGAGCGAGCAGAGTTTTACTGGGCCAAAGAACACACTTATTTGAATAAATTTAATTTTAACACATTGGAAGATGTTGTATCAAAGTTAAGGGGGAAACCAGTATATTTTACGCTTGACTTGGATGTAATGGATCCAGCGGTATTTCCTGGAACAGGGACCCCGGAAGCAGGAGGAGTTTCCTATCTTGAGTTACTAAATGCAATACGATTGGTGTCGGACTTAAATATTGTAGGGTTAGACATGAATGAATTGTCACCACCTTATGACCAAAGTGGTGTATCTACTGCATTGGCATGTAAGTTATTACGTGAAATATTATTATATTTGGGATGATAGAATAACAGGTATTTATTACAAGATAATATTAAAAAATGAAAGCTAGGAGGAAATAAAATGGGTAAAGTATTAATTATAGGAGCAGGTGGAGTAGCAAGTGTGGCAATGCATAAATGTTGTCAAAATTGGGAAGTGTTTGATGAGGTTTGTATTGCCAGCAGAACAAAGTCGAAATGTGATGCACTAAAGGAAAAATTAGATGGTGGAAAGACTAAAATTACTACTGCACAGGTGGATGCTGATTCTGTAGAAGAATTGGTAGCATTGATTAATAAGGAGAAGCCGGATGTGGTTTTAAACTTAGCATTACCGTACCAGGATTTAACCATTATGGACGCTTGTTTAGAAACAAAAACACATTACGTAGATACAGCAAACTACGAACCTCTAGATACAGCGAAATTTGAATATAAATGGCAATGGGAATATCGCGAAAAATTTGAAAAAGCAGGAATTACTGCTTTGTTGGGTAGTGGCTTTGACCCAGGTGTAACGGGAGTGTTTTCCGCATACGCATTAAAGCATGAGTTTGACGAAATTAACTATATTGATATTTTAGATTGTAATGCAGGGGATCATGGATATCCATTTGCCACCAATTTTAATCCGGAAATTAATATTAGAGAAGTAAGTGCCAAGGGTAGTTATTGGGAGAATGGAAAATGGGTTGAGACAGAACCGATGGAAATTAAGCGCGTATATAATTTCCCGGAAATTGGCGAGAAGGATATGTACTTATTGCATCATGAGGAATTAGAGTCTCTTGGAATTAATATACCGGGAATCAAGAGAATCCGTTTCTTTATGACTTTTGGACAGAGCTATTTGACACATTTAAAATGTTTGGAAAACGTAGGAATGACATCTATTGAACCTATTGATTATGAGGGAAAACAAATTGTTCCTTTACAGTTTTTAAAAGCAGTACTTCCTGATCCAGCAAGCTTAGGACCAAGAACAGTAGGAAAAACGAACATTGGATGTATTTTCCAAGGGAAGAAGGATGGAAAAGATAAAACATATTATTTATACAATGTATGTGATCATCAAGAATGTTATAAGGAGGTTGGTTCACAGGCAATTTCCTATACTACTGGAGTGCCAGCCATGATAGGGGCTATGATGATTATGAATGGTACATGGAATAAACCGGGAGTGTATAACATTGAAGAGTTTGATCCAGATCCGTTTATGGACGCATTGAATAAATTTGGTTTGCCATGGAAAGAAAGTTATACACCTGATTTAGTGGAATAAAATGTAAAGGTGGTATTTACAAATGTATGATGAAACAAAAGGGTTCGTAAGTAAAGTGGACACACCTGCTTATGTGGTTGATGAAAGTCTATTAATAAAAAATTTAAAGATATTAAAGGGCGTAAGAGAAAAAACAGGTGCAAAGATACTTTTGGCCCAGAAGGCGTTTTCTATGTATTCTGTATATCCGTTGATTGCACAGTATTTGGATGGGACGACAGCAAGTGGTCTCTATGAGGCTAAGCTTGGTAAGGAAGAAATGGGAAATCGGGAAGTGCACGTGTATGCACCAGCCTATAAGGAATCAGATGTGAACGAGTTGGTTTCTATTTGTGATCATATGGTATTCAATACTCCTACTCAATGGAGAAAATATAGAGATTTAGTACAGTCTGCAAATAGGAAAATATCTTGTGGGATTCGAATAAATCCGGAATACGCAGAAGTAGATACAGATTTGTATAATCCGTGTATTCTCGGGTCTAGACTTGGAACTACTTTGTCTGGATTAACCATGGAGGCATTAGATGGAATCGAGGGGTTGCATTTTCATACTATGTGTGAGCAGGATGCAGATGTTCTTTGGCGTACGGTACAGGTCATAGATGAAAGATTTGAACCTTATTTAAAAAAAATGAAGTGGATTAATTTTGGTGGTGGACACCATATAACAAAAGAAGGATATCAAATGGAATATTTAGAGAAGAGTATTCATTTGTTTCAGGAAAAATATGGGTTACAAGTATATTTGGAGCCGGGAGAAGCTATTGCATTAAATGCAGGTTTTCTAGTATCAGAGGTTATGGAAATGATGGAAAATCAAATGCATATTGCAATACTGGATACTTCAGCAGCATGTCATATGCCAGATGTGTTGGAAATGCCTTACTATCCACTAATTTTACAAGATAATGAGCCTTGTGCACATGTAGAAGGTAAAAAGGAGACCGAAGATGGGATTGTATATCGTCTAGGTGGCCCCACATGTCTTGCAGGTGATGTAATCGGTGATTATAGGTTTTCTAAAAAGATAGAAATAGGAGATAGATTAGTATTTTGTGATATGGCGATTTATTCAATGGTAAAAAATAACACGTTTAATGGAATGCCATTGCCATCCATTTATCTTTATACAAAAGATGGAAAATTAGAACTAATTAAAAAGTTTGGGTATAATGATTTTAAAGGGCGGTTATCGTAGGATGCCGCCTTTCACTGAATTGTTACAATGGTTATAGCGGTTTAGATAGTGACAATCACCTTCAGACAAGAACTGTTTTGCTACCAAAGGTTATATAAAAATATTGTTTAAGGAATACAAAACTTATAAAATATGGTAAAATATACATAACAGTTTAAGTAGAGTTATGAATTTACTGGACTAACCATAAAAATGGTAGAAAAAGAAGGGGAATGAGCAGTTTGAAATTCAAAGATTGGCCAGCTTGGTGGCAGTTTTGTATTCCAGTTGAACTTTGTAAATACACTAGCGGGTAAGCATTGCAGGTGGATGGCAAAGAACCTGACTATAATGGGGCTGTAAATATTGAAGCATGGAGGGTGGCTGTACACTAAAATAAATGGGGGGGATGCATATGGTAAGAATGGAGATTGCTTGTATAATCATGGTTTTATTTATAGCAGTTATTTATTTTCAAGGAAAACGAAAGATGACATATAATCATGTATTGTTTGGGCTTATTGAGGTTTTTACGGTAATAAATTTGACGTTTGACGCTATCACATTATATACGGTAAATCACTTGGGAGAGGTTTCTTTATTTTTAAATCGATTATGTCATGGGATTTTTATAGGTAGTTTGGTAATCGTATTGTTTTTAACATTTCAATATGTCATGTTGCTGATTAATGAAGATTCTCTAGAGCAACAGCGATTAAAAATGTATTGGAGCATACCTTTGGTGTTGTCTCTTATAGGAGTGATTTTTTTCCCACTTTATTATAAAGAAACACCTAAAGGGAACTACTCGTATGGTCCTGCAGCTAATATGGCATATCTCAGTGTTGGCTTATATTTGGTAATTTCTATTTTCTTTTTAGTATCGAAATATAAACAAATAAATCCTAAGAAGAAAAATGTAGTTTTAGTTGCTCTAGCAATAGAGGCTGCTGTATCAATTTATCAAGCGATAGTTCCCACGTCTTTAATATCCGGCATGGGTATTACACTGATAAATTTAGCTTTTTTCTTAACGGTAGAGAGTCCAGACGTGCATCTGATTGAACAGTTAAAAGAAGAAAAAGAGCGAGCAGATAAAGCAAATGAGGCAAAATCAAATTTTATAGCCAGTGTTTCTCATGAGATAAGGAGCCCTATTAATGCTATCCTTGGCATGAACGAGATGATTCTTAAAGAAAGCAAGGAAGAAGACATAATTGAATATGCAACAGATGTATCATCAGCAACACAAGCAATGCAAAGTATTATAAATGACATCTTGGATTTGTCAAAAATTGAGTCGGGTAAGATGGAAATTATAAAGGTAGAGTATGAGTTATCAAGGGTAATAAAAGATGTATACAATATGCTATATTTAAAGGCTGATGCAAAAAATTTAAAATTTGAAATTTATGTAGAACCATCTATTCCAAAACGTTTGTATGGGGATGATGTGCGAATCAGACAGATATTAACAAATTTATTAACGAACGCAGTGAAATACACAAACGAAGGGAGTATTCTACTTTCCGTAAAAGGAAGCTCGAATGGGAATGATGCTATATTAAAGTTTCAGGTTACAGACACTGGGATTGGGATAAAAGAGGAAGATTTAGGAAAGCTCTTTTCAAAGTATGAGAGAATTGAAGAAAAAAGAAATCGGAATATAGAGGGAACCGGACTAGGAATGAGTATAACAAGTCAACTAATCTCCATGATGGATAGTGAGTTAGAGGTTGAAAGTGTGTATGGGAAAGGCTCTACATTTCATTTTATCTTAAAGCAGGAAATTATAGATAGTACACCTGTTGGAGATATTAATATTTCTGAACGCAAGAAAATATTAAGAGAAAAAAGGGAGAGCAAGATGTCCGATACGTTAAAACCAGAAGAAAAAGGTACATTAAAGGGGAAGGTGCTTGTTGTAGATGACGATATGATGAACCGCAAGGTATTTTGCCGATTATTAAAAAATACTTCATTAGAAATTATAGAAGCAGATAGTGGAAAAAGATGTCTTGAATTAGTAAAACAAGAAAAATTCCACATAATTTTCATGGATCATATGATGCCAGAGATGGATGGTGTTGAAACATTTGATGCTATGAAGACACTGGAAGGTAACAAATCTTTGCAAGCACCGGTAATTATACTAACAGGAAATGTAATGGACGGGGCAAAAGAAGAATATTTGGCAAAGGGATTTCAAGATTTCTTGGCTAAGCCAATTATTCCGGAAAATTTAATGAAGATTTTGAGTGAGAAATTACAAGGAGGGGGTAGCCTATAAAGG
>JAFQAU010000111.1 GCA_017399885.1 Lachnospiraceae bacterium | reverse complement strand
CACGGTTTCCACTTCTATCTCCTATCATACTACTAAAAAAACACTGTCCGGAATAACAATAACATAACGCCCCATGTACAAAAGTTTCTATCTCTAAATCTGTGTATTTTCTTATTTTCTTTAACTCTTCTATTCCCAGCTCTCTTGCTGTAACAAATCTGGTTACCCCATGGTCTTTAAGAAGCTTTGCACCCTTTTCACTCTGAAAAGTCATCTGTGTACTTGCATGAATAGGAAGTTTAGGGAAATTTCGTTGTACGAAAGAAAGCACTCCCAAATCCTGTACAATTAATGCATCTAACCCTTGCCTATAGTATTTACTTAAATATTCAAATAACTCTTCTTGTATTTCCTCGTTATGCAAGAGTGTATTTACCGTTAAATATATTTTTTTTTGGTGTAAATGCACATAATCAATAGCCCTTAACATAGTATCCTCATCTAAGTTATTGGCAAATGCCCTGGCTCCAAATTTCACTCCACCCAAATAAACTGCATCACAGCCTCCATTTATAGCTCCTTTTAAGCTTTCATAAGAGCCTGCAGGTGCTAATATTTCAACTTTACTCATTTTTATCCAGCCTTTCAACCTTTTCTGCATCTTCTTGGTTCTATTTTTTACAAGAAACAAAAGCTCCTAACCACTTCTAGTGGAAGACTCTATAGGACGCATTTTCCTATAAGAGAACAAAGCGTGCAAACACGCTCCGCGACATTACACTTTTCCAATGTGCTTGCACGCTTTGCCGCGCCGAATTTGGTACGCAGTACATCTTCCAAACAAATTCGTGCGCATCCTCGCGGGGCGTTTTTTGCTTTATAGGACGAACTTTCCTATAAAGCAAAAAATAAGTCGACAGTATTGAAAACACCATCGACTTATTCTCTAATTTCTTCTGCGGGATTTATTGCTCTCCAATTCTGCCTCTAACCTAATTCTCTTCTTCTGTTCTTCTAAATTTTCCTGCTGCAAAGCCTCTGTCTTATGCACTAATCCTTCTATCTGAGTCTTAAAACCGATGGCTTCATGACGCAATTCAAACAACTCTCTATCCTTTTGTGTAATTACTTCTGAAAGTTCATTCACCCTTTGCTTTGCCTTAAAAAAATCATCTGTTATATTAATCTGCATCAAAACATTTCTCATATCCGCATCTAATACATTATATCCTTCTTTTCCTTTAAATTCCTCATATTTATGATTAATGTATGTAGCCACTCTCTGCAAGTATTCGTCACTTTCGTATCCTGCAAGAACATAGCGTTTTCCATTAATTGTTACTTCTATATCATTCTTTTGATTCATACATCTAACCTCACATTTTCTATTCTGAAACTTTAGTATTATGATTCACTTGTAACAGTTTGACAAAGAGCTAAACTTGTTACATTCACTTCATTCATTATATCGAAAATAAGCACCATAATCAACCATTGAATTCTTACTAAATATTTTCTAATCCCAGATGTTTGTATGCCTGTTCTGTTACCATCCTGCCTCTTGGAGTGCGCTTTAATAAACCAGTCTGTAATAGATATGGCTCATAAACTTCTTCAATAGTAGATGCATCCTCTCCTATGGAAGCAGCTAATGCCTCTACTCCAACCGGCCCACCACCAAATTTTTCTATCATTGCTTTTAATATATCTCTATCTAAATGATCCAATCCAACTTTATCTACTTCCAACAAATCTAAAGTATGGTTCACAACCTCTTTTGAGATCCCACCGTCATATTTTACCTGTGCAAAATCCCTGGTTCTTTTTAATAGTCTATTTGCCAAACGTGGTGTACCTCTTGATCTTTTGGCAATCTCTAAAGCACCTTCTTCTTCAATATCTGCCTGAAATAATCTTGCTGATCTTGTAATAATTTTCTGTAATTCACTAATTTCATAATACTGCAATCGCTCTATTACACCAAAGCGATCACGTAATGGTGCAGTTAACATCCCCACTCTTGTAGTGGCACCAACCAGCGTAAACCTAGGCAAATCCAGTCTAACAGATCTTGCTGTAGAATCCTTTCCAATCATTACATCAATTGCAAAATCTTCCATTGCCGGATATAAAACCTCCTCCACCTGCCGGTTTAAACGATGAATCTCGTCCACAAAAAGGACATCTCCTTCTTGAAGGTTATTTAAAATAGCTGCCATATCTCCTGGTTTTTCAATGGCAGGTCCTGATGTAATTTTAATATTTACATCCATTTCATTTGCAATAATATTTGCCAATGTAGTTTTACCAAGTCCCGGTGGTCCATAAAATAACACATGATCTAAGGATTCTCCCCTTTGCTTTGCCGCTTCTATGTATACTTTCAGTTTCTTTTTTATGGGCTCCTGTCCTACATAATCAGCTAATAACTTAGGTCTTAAGCTATTTTCTATTTTATAATCTTCCACCTGTAGCTCTGTAGTTATAATTCTTTTTTTCATGATCCCCCATGCCTTTCAAATTATCTCACAAGATGTTTCAACGAAGCCTTAAGCAATTCTTCTGTATTCATATGTTTTGCATCCGGTACTTTTTGAATTGCTTTGACACTTTCACTTCTGGAATATCCAAGAGCTTCTAAGGCTTCTATGGTTTCTACCTTTGCATTGGATAATAGTTCCGTTTCCTCCTGTTTACTCTCTACAAGGGAAATTGTATCCTGCAGATTTACTTTATCTTTCAATTCTAGTATCATCTTCTCTGCAGTCTTTTTTCCAATTCCCGGTGCTTTTGAGATAGTCTTTGCATCCTGTGCGTAAATTGCAAATCGTAACTCATTGGCAGACATTGCAGACAAAATTCCAAGTGCACCTTTAGGACCAATCCCATTTACAGTGATTAACAGCTGAAACATTTGTAGATCTGATTTTTCCAGAAAACCAAATAACTGCATGGCGTCCTCTCTCACATTAAAATGTGTATATAATTTTATCTGACTTCCTATTGCTGGCAATTGGGACACTGTATGCTCTGATACAAGAATCTCATATCCTATCCCATTATTATCCACTATAATACTTCCGCCACTACAATCTTCAAAAACTCCCTTTACAAAAGCAATCATTCTTTATCCTTTCTACTTATCTTTATCCTAATCCGTTACCATGTGACATAGTAGCTATTCCATGTAAAACACACAAACAGTAACCGTACCCTACAACAAAGTGGAAAATATACTAAGGACAGCTTGTTCTATTTTCATCTTTAACGGACGTGTTTTCCACTCTTCATAAGTAATTTCCTTACATTGTGCAAAGGTATCATCATAGTCTTTTCGAATGACATTTATTACTTCTTTGTTAGAAATCCAGATACCATTTTCATAATGTAGATAAAAACTTCTGTAATCCATATTTGTTGTTCCTACTATTCCAAACTCTTCATTTATAATACTTTTCGCATGTATAAATCCCGGAAGATACTCAAAAATTCTAACACCATTTCGAAGTAAATATCCATAATTGTAATTTGTAACCAATTTGATACTTTTCTTATCCGGTATATAAGGAGTAATAATTCGCACATCCACTCCACTTTTTACCGCAAGAATTAAGGCATCCTGCATATCTTTTTCAATAATCAGATACGGTGTCATTACATATAAATATTCCCTTGCATAATGAATCATTTGTTCATACATCATCTCAATAGGATTGTTAGGATTATTCAATGGATTGTCTGAAATAACATGACAATATACTTCTGAGTGTGGAAATTTCATAGTAGGCCTATATTTATCAAAATCTTCACAAACTTTTTCTAATGACATCTCCCACATCTGCAGAAATGTCACTGTAAGCCCCCATACCGCATCTCCTACAACACGAACACCAGTATCCTTCCATACACCAAATCTCTGTATTAAATTGGCGTACTCATCCGCAATATTAAACCCACCGGTATATCCAATATTTCCATCAATTACCACAATCTTTTGATGGGTTCTGTAATTCATATATAACTTATCTGTATATTTATGAATAGGATTAAAAATGGCCACTTGAAATCCTTCTTCTCTTAAATCTCTGGCAAAATTTTTATCTGTACGAAGCATAGCCCCAAAATCGTCATACGCGAATTTTACTTCTACACCTTCCTTTATTTTTCGTAAACATACATCATGAATAGCATCCCAAATTGCCCCTTCTGCTACAATAAAAAAATGTATTAAAATAAAATGCTCTGCCTTTTCTAAATCCTGTAATATAGCTTCAAAAGCATCTTCCCCCATGGAATAATAGGTGATTTGATTGTTTTTCGCAAGAGGAAAACCTTCTGTTGCCAAATAATTAGACATTCGACTTCGAAAAGGGTGCTTTTCTTTATATTCATCCATTAGGGATTGATCATGTTTTAAATATTCTTTCCCATGATCTAAAATCTTTTTATACTTGTTATCAATCTTCCTACTAGAACCCTTTTTCCCCCACAATAAAAACATTAATGGTCCTGATATGGGAAATGCTAAGCTTATGCATATCCATGCCATTTTATATGCAGGACTACGCATATCATTTAGCAGAGTAAAAATAACAACAAGTCCTAAAATCTCTACTAATATATAAAAATACACCGTATATTGATGTAATAATATAGGCAGAAAAAGAATTACTACAATCTGAAAAAAAACAAATAGAGCTACAACACAGGCCCTTAGAAAACCACTTAAACTATTTTTTATTCTACCTGTCATTTTATTTATCATGCGATTTTCCTTATGTTCTTTATCATTCTTAAACTTCGATGTTTTTTCTATCATGCTATCACTTCCAACTAATTTCTTTTGTTATTATCCCCTATTTTTACTATTTTAACACATCCCCTATATTTTTCAACGTTTTACTACCATGAAACTTAAGGAGTAGAAGCCCGTTTTTTTGCGCTGTAATCCCTTAGTTGAATGGCATTACGAATTTAACTAAATGACATTGGTCCAGCCGAAAAGCTAAACGGTTATCATAAGAATTTTCCTATAAAGCAAAAATAATCAAGGGATTATAATTTCTAATCCCTTGATTATTAGTACATTCTTGCTTAGTCTACAGCAATAATTTCTTTTTTGTTGTATGAACCACAAGCTTTACATACTCTATGTGGAATCATTAATTCTCCACATTTGCTACATTTTACTAAGTTTGGAGCAGTCATTTTCCAGTTAGCTCTACGACTATCTCTTCTACCTTTTGATGATTTATTCTTTGGACAGATTGACATGGTCACACCTCCTCTTTATCCTCAAACAAACATACCATACTGCTAAATACTAGCCTTATTCATCTGCTTGTCCAAAATTCTTAAAAATATCCTGAATAGCGAGCATCCTTGGATCTCTACCCTTCTCATCACAATGACAGCTTTCATAATTCTTATTAATCCCACAATCATTACAGATTCCTCTACATTCCTCTTTACACAATACCTGTAAAGGAAATTGTATAAGAACTTCCTCAGATACTAAATCCGTTACATTCAAATCATATTCTTGAATGTAGGTTGCCTCATCTAATTCTTCGTTCCTACTTCCATCAACTTCTCTAAAATCAAATTCTTTATCAAAATCAATAGAAAATGAAACTGTCACATCCTCCAAGCACCTGCTACAAGGAATTATAATACACATCTTAGTCTTACATATTACCCGAACCTTGCGTTCTGCAATACAAGTTATCTCCAAATCCACCGGATTCTTCTCAATAATCTTATAAGACTGTCCATGTACATTAATATGTGTAAGCTCCAATGGAACTTCCATGTGTTTTGTCTGACCCACTATGGTCATAACCTCAGATAAACTAATGAGCATACTATCTCCTATCTTCTAAAAAACCACACTTTAAAATTTATATCACATTTCAAGTGTAAAGTCAACGCAAAATTAAATTTTTTCTATATATTTTGTAACCGTTTCATCATGCAAAATTATTTGTATAGGTTGAACGCAAGAACCTGTTCTCATTGAACAACCTACACATACATTTTTATAAGACGAAACAGTTACAGCTTTTTAAATGATTTTATATTCCGGCATTTCTAAATAAACACGACTGAGATGTTATTTTATTTTTATAATAAAGCCTTGGTTTCTCTAGCTATTGCTAACTCTTCATTTGTAGGCACAATAAAGACTTTCACTTTAGAATCTTTTGTTGAAACCATCATTTCCTGACCCATTTGTTTACATGCTTCCAAATCCGCTTCTACACCTAAATATCCTAAATTCTCCATCACACCGGTTCTTACTTCTATTGCATTCTCTCCAATTCCTGCTGTAAAAGCAATAGCATCTACACCATTCATTGCCGCTGCGTATGCACCTACATATTTTACGATATTATAGATAAACGCGTCCATGGCAATTGCAGCTAATTGATTTCCTTCACTTTTTCCTTTTCTTAAATCACGGAAATCACTAGTCAAACCTGACATTCCAGCCAAACCACTTTTTTTGTTTAATACCGTCATCACTTCTTCTATTGTTTTATTTTCCTTGTGTGCAATAAATTCCACAATAGCCGGGTCAAGACTACCTGAACGGGTACCCATAATAATTCCCTCTAATGGGGTTAATCCCATAGAAGTATCTACAGACTTGCCATTCTTTACGGCAGTAACACTCCCACCATTTCCAATATGACAAACGATTAATTTTGAATTATGAATATCTAATCCTGCAAGCTCTGCTAATCTTTTTGATACAAAACTATGACTGGTTCCATGGAATCCATAACGTCTTATTTTATATTTATCATAGTATTCCCGTGGAAGTCCATATAAATACGCCTTTTCCGGCATTGTTTGATGAAATGCCGTATCAAATACTGCTACCATTGGCACTTGTGGTAATACCTTTCTGCATGCTTTGATCCCTACAAGATTGGCTGGATTATGCAATGGAGCTAAATCGTTACATGCCTCTATGGCTTTCTCTACTTCATCATTAATAATTACTGAGGACGCAAAATGTTCTCCACCATGTACAACACGATGACCAATTGCTCCTATTTCTTCTAGGGATGTTATTACCCCATAATCTTTGTCTACCAATGCATCCAAAACCAGCTTCACTGCTACCTCATGATTAGGCATTGGATTCTTTTCTTCGTCTTTTACTTTTTTCCCATCTACCTTATGAGTTAACAACCCATCAATTCCAATTCTCTCACACAATCCAGAAGCTAATGCTGTTTCTGTACTTGCATCTATTAACTGATACTTTAGTGAAGAACTTCCACAATTAATTACTAAAACTTTCATATTAATCTCCTTTTATGTAATTCTTTGTTTATTTCACACGCAATGGAACCACGCACAAAATAACGCTTTGCTTACTCCATTCTGTAACAGTTTAGCCAAGCAACTGAACTGTTATATGCATTTCACATGCATTTCTACTATAAAATATCCTCTGCTCCAGCTTGCACAGCAGTAATTGCCACAACACCCACAATATCATCTGCAGAACAACCTCTTGATAAGTCGTTTACCGGTTTTGCTATTCCCTGCGTTAATGGTCCATAGGCCTCTGCTTTCGCAAGTCGCTGCACAAGCTTATATCCATTATTACCTGCATCCAGATTAGGAAATACCAATACATTAGCATGTCCGGCAATATTACTTCCAGGGGCCTTAAACGCACCAACACTTGGAACAATGGCTGCATCCACCTGAAATTCCCCATCTAGCTTCACATGTGGATAACGTTGTTTGGCAATTACTGTAGCCTCCACAACTTTATCTACATCCGGATGGGAAGCACTTCCCTTGGTAGAATGAGAAATCATGGCAACAATGGGCTCTTCCTGTACTAATAGCTTAAAGCTCTGGGCTGTGGTTCCTGCAATTACTGCAAGCTCTTCTGCTGTTGGATTCTGATTCAAACCAGCATCCGAGAAAATAAAGGTTCCATGGGCACCATAATCACAGTTTGGTACAACCATAACAAACATTCCGGAAACCAGCTCTGTTCCAGGGGCAGTTTTTAAAATCTGTAAGGAAGGTCTTAATACATCCGCAGTAGCATGACAAGCACCAGCAACCATACCATCTGCATCCTCCATTTTTACCATCATAACACCAAAATGTAAGAAATCCTCTAGCAAAATATTTCTCGCCTTCTCCAGTGTCATCCCTTTATTCTTACGAAGTTCAACCAAAGTATCCACATACTCATCTAATCTTTCAAATTCACTTGGATTAATGATTTCTGCTTTTGATAAATTATAACCGTAATTATGGGCTCTTTTTAAAATAGCCTCTCTATCCCCGATTAAGATCAAGTTCGCTATATCTTCTTTCAATATCTTGGCAGCCGCCTGAATCGTTCTTACATCCTCTGTTTCAGGTAGCACTATTCTTTTCTTGTTCTTTCTTGCTCTTTCCTTAATAACATCTATGAAACTCATCTTTCCACCTCTCCAAAAGCATTTCACTTTTTAAACCAAATCTATACGGTACAATTATAATCCAATTACATTTTGTAGACAATGTTTTTTTTTATTTTCTCTGCAAGTGGCACTAATTTCCTTGTATCTTATTTCCTTAGCCTTTATAATAAATGGGCATAATGTAATTATAATTTTTAGGAGGTTCCTATGAAAACAGTTGGTATTGTAGCAGAATATAATCCCTTTCACAACGGTCATAAATATCACATAGAAGAAGCAAAACGTACTACGAAAGCTGACTTTGTGGTTGTAATAATGAGTGGGAATTTTGTACAACGGGGCACACCTGCCATTATAGATAAATACAGCAGAGCAAAAATGGCACTTTCCAATGGAGCAGATCTCGTCTTTGAGCTCCCTATTCAATATGCCACTGCTACTGCGGAGATTTTTACCCATGGAGCAATTTCCCTGTTACAGGGTCTTGGATTTGTAGATTATGTATGCTTTGGAGGAGAAAGCACGCAGCTTTCACAAATGAATGAGCTTGCGCAGCTTTTTCAAAACGAACCTAATAACTACAAAAAAGCTCTTTTAGAATTACAAAAAGAAGGTTTGTCTTTTCCAACCGCCAGAACAAAAGCCGCATTACAATATTTTAAAGAAAGAAAAAACTATGATATTTTCTCCTTTCTTTTATGTAATCCAAATAATATTTTAGGAATTGGATACCTACAAGCCTTGCTAAGACTTCACTCTTCCATAGAACCTATTATTATAAAAAGAACCAATTCCCAATACCATTCCCTATCGTTGTCTGGTAGCATTGCTTCTGCAACTGCTATACGAAAGGAACTGCTAACAAACACTACCAGCCATAACATTGGTAATTTCATTCCTAAAACTGTACAAAATATACTCTTTGATTCATACCAAAAAACTTACCCTATTACAGAAGATGATTTTAGCAGTCTTCTTTATTTTAGTATTACAAATCCTATCTTAAATAAAAGTTACCCTGATATATCCGAAGATTTTATGAACAAACTGAAAAAACACATCAATTTTGACAGTTCCTTTACAGAACTGGCAAATTCACTAAAATCAAAAGATATTGTTTATACAAGAATTTGTAGAAATCTCCTTCATTTAATGTTAAACATTAGTTTTCCCAACAAAAACGAGTCGCCTTCTTACCTTCGCTTATTAGGATTCAAAAAAACAGCCTCTCACCTATTAAACAAGGAATTTCTAAAAGAAAACGGATGTAATCTGCCCATAATAACCAAAACAGCAAATGCCAAGAAGCTTCTTTCGCCACAGGCATTTGCTATGTTTTCAGAAGATATCCGTGCAAGCCACTTATATTACCATATTTGTTATCAAAAATTTGGGCATTCCGTTAAATCAGAGTTTCAACGAGGGCCAATTATTCTATAAGCATAACACCCCAATGGACTTACAAATAGTAAAATATACGATATTGATACGTGGGCAATCAGCAAAGTGATTGCCCCTACCTAAACTATTCCCAGCAAATACTCTATTATTTCATCAATTCTTCCATCTCATCTAAAAGGCTCACAAATACATCTAAAGCTTGTTGGATTGGTTCTTGTTTGCTCATATCAACACCTGCGCCCTTCAACAATGTAATTGGGTCTTTGGAACCACCACCACATAGAAACTTTTCAATGTAGTTCTTAACTGCACTTTCTCCTTCTTTTAAAATTTTTGCGGAAAGGGCAATTGCTGCTGAATACCCCGTTGCATACTGATATACATAATATGAAGTATAAAAATGTGGGATTCTTGCCCATTCCATATCAATTTCTTCATCAATCTCTACCTGGTTTCCAAAATATTTTTGGTTTAGCTGATGATACATATCACACAAGGCTTTCGTGGTTAAGGCTTCTCCATTTTCTATTTTGCTATGTGTCATCCATTCGAACTCTGCAAACATAGTCTGACGAAACAATGTAGTACGAAATTGCTCCAAATAATAATTTATCAAATAAGCTCTCTTTTTCTTCTCTTTTGTATTTTGTAATAAATAATGAATCAATAATGCCTCATTACATGTAGATGCCACCTCAGCTACAAAGATTTCATAGCCTGCACATATAATAGACTGATTTTTGTCTGAATAGTAGGAATGTAATGCATGCCCCATCTCATGAGCTAATGTAAAAACACTATTTAGATTATTTTGGTGATTTAATAACACATAGGGATGTGTACCATATGCTCCCCATGAATAGGCACCGCTTCTTTTCCCTACGTTCTCATATACATCTATCCATCCCCTATTGAAACCTTCTTGCAGGAGTTTTTTATATTCCTCTCCCAAAGGAGCAAGTCCTTCAAGTACCATATTCTTAGCTTCTTCATAAGAGATTTCATCCATGTCTGCTTCAACCATTGGTACATAAAGGTCATACATGTGTAAATTATCTACACCCAATAATCTTTTTCTTATATCCATATATCGATGTAACTGTGGCAAATTCTTTTGTACTACAGTGATTAGGTTATGATAAACTTCTTCAGGAATTTGACTACCATCCAGCTTCATAGCAAGAACACTGGCATATTTTCTTGCTCTTGCATAAAAAACATCTTTCTTTAAATTTGCAATAAAGGTAGCTGCCAATGTATTTTTATAAGCTTCATACATACTATATACACTCTGAAATGCCTCCCTACGAATTCTTCTATCTTTACTTTGCAAATATTGAATGAATTTTCCATGGGTTACTTCCAGCTGTTGTCCTTTTTCTCCTGTTATAGACGGAAATTTAATATCAGCATTATTAAACATAGAAAAAATAGTACTGGCTGCATCTAATGCCTCTCCGCCACTAGCAAGAAGCTCTTCCATTTCTGCAGGCAAACTATGATCTTTGCTTCTTAAAATCTCGCTAAAAAATCTTTCATAACCATCCGCTTTGTCAGGTATACCAGCTAAAAATTCTTTTTTGATTTTTTGAAAAACTTCGTCCTTTGTTTCTAAAATTTCCGGTTCCACAAAAGCAACACTTTCATGATATTTTGTCATTAAAGCTGATGCTCTGTCAGAAAGCCCCTGATATTTACTGTTGGTAGTATCCTCGTGATTTTTCTGCCCAGCATATACGTATACTCTCTCCATATATAACTTTGCAGTTTCGTATTTTTCAAAAAATTTCGAAAATGTCTCCACATTTGCAAATAATTTACCTTTATATGCAACAAGCTCCTGGCACAAGCCTTCTAATTCATTATATTCCTTTTCCCAATCCTCATCTGTTTCGAATAGGTCCTCAATCGCCCATTTATCCTCTGCTTTTACTTCTTCTCTCTTTTTTAATAATTCACACATAATCACTCATCCTTTCTTCATATCAATTTAGTATACCCAAAATGTGAAAAGCTAAGAACAAAGTGGACAAGTCCACATCACGACGCTACACTTTCCTATAAAACAGGAAAAGGAATCACTTAACAAGTTTTCTCATTAAATGATTCCCTCTTATGGGACAGTTCGACCAAGGCAAAACTGTTACCCCTTTATCTCTACTTATTTATTTGATAGATATTCATCAATACCTTCTGCTGCTGCCTTTCCTGCACCCATAGCTAAAATAACTGTAGCTGCACCTGTTACAGCATCTCCACCTGCATAAACACCTTCTTTTGTAGTTGCACCGGTTTCTTCGTTAGCAACAATACATTTATATTTGTTTATATCCAAGCCTTCTGTAGTTGAAGAAATCAACGGATTAGGACTTGTTCCAAGGGACATAATAACAGTATCTACATCTAATACATACTCAGAATTTGGAATCTCAATTGGTCTTCTTCTACCAGATGCATCAGGCTCACCTAATTCCATCTTTACAATCTTCATACCGGAAACATGACCATTTTCATCTACTAAAATCTCTGTAGGATTACATAATAAATCAAATATAATTCCTTCTTCTTTTGCGTGATGTACCTCTTCCACACGGGCAGGTAGCTCTTCTTCACTTCTACGATACACAATATGAACTTCTGCACCTAAACGAAGTGCTGTTCTTGCAGCATCCATAGCTACATTACCACCACCAACAACGGCTACCTTTTTACCACCAACAATTGGTGTTGCATAGCTTTCATCAAAAGCTTTCATTAGGTTACTTCTTGTTAAATACTCATTTGCAGAAAATACACCATTGGCATTTTCACCAGGAATACCCATGAATTTTGGAAGACCTGCACCAGAACCAATAAATACTGCATCAAATCCTTCTTCTTCCATTAACTCATCAATTGTTGTAGCCTTACCAATTACTACATTAGTCTCGATCTTTACACCTAATTTCTTAACGTTCTCAACTTCAGCAGCAACTACTGTATTCTTTGGCAAACGGAATTCAGGAATACCATAAGACAATACTCCTCCTGCTTCATGCAAAGCTTCAAATATAGTAACGTCATATCCTTTCTTTGCCAAATCACCAGCACAAGTTAATCCTGCAGGACCGGAACCGATAACTGCAACCTTTTTCCCTTTTTTCTCAGCAGTAACCTTTGGAGTTACCCCATTTTCCCTAGCCCAGTCAGCAACGAAACGCTCTAACTTACCAATAGAAACTGCTTCTCCTTTTATTCCACGTACACACTTACTCTCACATTGAGACTCCTGAGGACAAACACGTCCACAAACAGCAGGTAGTGCTGAATATTCACTGATTACGCCATAGGCAGTATCAATATTTCCATCCTGCACTTCTTTAATAAATGCAGGAATATCAATATTAACCGGACATCCGGTAATACATCTTGCATTCTTACATTTTAAACATCTTGAAGCCTCTGCCTGTGCTTCTTCTAAATTATATCCTAAACAAACTTCCTGAAAGTTTGCTGCTCTAACCTTTGGCTCTTGTTCTCTTACAGGTATTCTTTTTAAAACATCAACTTCCATTATTTGTCTCCTCCACATCCGCAACCGCCATGACTATGAGTTGCTCCTTCTTTTAACTTTAACATTGCTCTTCCTTCTTCTGTCTTGTACATCTGCTGACGTTTCATAGATTCATCAAAGTCTACTAAATGTCCATCAAATTCAGGTCCATCTACACAAGCAAACTTCACTTCACCACCAACAGTCAAACGACAAGCACCACACATACCTGTACCATCAACCATGATAGGATTCATACTTACAATTGTCTGTATTCCTAATTCTTTTGTTAACAAAGAAACAAACTTCATCATAATAACAGGTCCAATTGCAACTACTAAATCATATTTCTTCCCTTGGTTATTTACTAATTCTTTAATCTGGTCGTTTACATTACCTTTAAATCCATAAGAACCATCATCTGTACAAACATATGTATTCGCTGCTACCTTCTTCATTTCCTCTTCTAGGATGATCAATTCTTTATTTCTTGCACCAATGATACAATCTACATCATATCCTTGCTCCTTCATCCACTTAACCTGTGGATATACAGGTGCAGTTCCTACACCACCAGCTACGAATAAAATATTCTTCTTCTTTAATTCTTCCGGTTCTTCATCAATTAATTCCGACTTACATCCTAAAGGACCAACAAAATCTCGAAATGCATCTCCCTCTTGATACTCTGCCATGATCTGAGTTGAAGCACCTACTGTTTGGAATACAATAGTAACTGTACCAGCTTCTCTGTCGTAATCACACACAGTTAAAGGAATTCTTCCTCCCTTTTCATCCATCTTTACAATGACAAACTGCCCTGGATAACAATGCTTTGCTACCCTTGGTGCTTCTACATCCATTAGATAAATATTGTTCGCCAATGCTCTTTTCTTTACAATTTTATACATGAATATGCCTCCATTTTTCATCTGTCCTTACACAGATATTATTCTTATGAATCTCGGGTGAACTACCGATACTAACCTTTCGGTTATCACTTTGCTTTAGCAGTTTAACCATAAACTAAACTGGTTATGCTCTACTTCCTCTTATACATCTTCATACAAGTAGAAAAAGCAAATAAAAAACGACAATTTTTTGCAATTGCTCGATTTATTATAGCTTATTCCAAGAAAAATGTCTATAAAAATATACTTTTTTGTAATATTATAGATAACAGTTCAGCTATGGCTGACCTGTTACTATTATAGGTCAACAAGGGCTACAAGGATATATCTTGACAGTAATAGCTTACTCTATCCTGTAACCTACTATATTTCTTGCACATGAGCTTCATTTCATCTTCTGACACTTCTTTTGCTGCTTCATATGCTTCTTTTAATATAGACGCATCCTGAAAAACATCCGCCATCTTAAATTCCAAAATGCCACTTTGTCTTACTCCAAACATATCTCCGGGACCCCTTAATTTCAGATCTGCCTCTGCAATTTTAAAACCATCATTGGTTTTACCCATAATCTCCATACGCTCCTTCGTTTCTTTTCCTTCGTTTCCTAACATAAAGATACAATAGGACGCATATTTTCCTCTTCCCACTCGTCCACGTAGCTGATGAAGCTGTGCCAATCCAAAACGCTCGCAGTTTTCAATCATCATTACCGTGGCATTAGGCACGTTTATTCCAACCTCCACAACAGTTGTAGAAACCAACACCTGTATTTCTCCGGCTGAAAACCTTTCCATTATGAGATTCTTTTCTTTTGGCTTCATTTTTCCGTGCAAGGATTCTATTTTTATATGTGGTTTTAGAAAAACTTTTAGGCGTTCGGTATAATCAAGTACATTTTCTGCTTCCATATTTTCACTTTCCTCTACCATAGGACATATTACATAAGCCTGTCTTCCTGCCTCCACCTCTTTTTCAATAAAACGATATGCTGTTTGTCTATAGCCTGTATTTACCACACAATTCTTAATAGGAATACGATTTCCCGGAAGTTCATCCATAATAGACAAATCCAAGTCTCCAAAAATAATAATGGCCAAAGTTCTTGGTATAGGGGTTGCGCTCATAACTAATATATGTGGCTCTAACCCTTTTCCAGCAAAATTCTCCCTTTGTCTTACCCCAAAACGATGCTGTTCATCTGTAATTACTAATGCCAATTTTGCATATTCTACTTTTTCCTGAATTAAAGCATGGGTTCCTACTACAATGTTTGCTGTATGACTTTCAATTTCATCATAAGCCTGACGTTTTTCTTTGGCTGTCATTGATCCAACTAATAAAGTTATTTTAATCCCAAAGGGTTCTAACAATTCTATCATACTTTCAAAATGCTGCTTTGCCAAAACCTCCGTTGGCACCATAATTGCTCCCTGATAACCATTTTTTACAACCATAAGCAAGGCCAAAATCGCAATGATTGTCTTTCCGGAACCTACGTCCCCTTGAATGAGCCGGTTCATCAGTCCTTCTCCTGTTAAATCCTTCTGTACTTCCATCCATACTTTTTTCTGGGCACCAGTTAATTCATAGGATAGTTTGCCAATGAGTTCCTCACATTCCGGCACGGTATTCATTTTATAGTTATTTATTTTGTTTGCTTTATTTTTCTTTAACTGATTCAACGCCATTGCAAATAAGAAAAATTCATCAAAAACCACTCTTCTTCTAGCCTCTGTCATTTTTTCTTTATTAGTTGGAAAATGTATACCCTGTAATGCTTTTTTGTATCCTATTAACTGATATTTTTTTCTGAAATCTACCGGAAGATAATCTTCCTCAAACTCCAATTCTTTCATAGCATTGGTAATGGCTTTTGTCAGTCCGTGATTCGTTACTCCTGCTGTCAAAGGATAGATTGGCTGTAATACATTTAATTTATTGTAAAATTCTTCTTTTGTAAGCATCTGTGGTTGTTCTAGTACCAAAACACCATTCTTACGAATAATTTTCCCTCGGAATATGTATTTTGTCCCAATTCTTAACGTTCCTTTTAAAAAAGGCATATTAAACCAGGTAAGTTGAATACGACCACTACCATCCTTTACCATACAACTTAAAATCTTTAAATTTCTAACTATTTTTACTTTAGGCTGGGTATCCAAAACACCTTCAATGGCAGAAACCTGGCCCTCTATTAGCTGCGCAATGGGTGTAATAGGTTTATACACATCATAGTCCCTTGGATAATGCTCCAACAAATCACCAATGGTAAAAATATTCATTTTTTCATAATTTTTTTTTGCCTTTTCGCCTATTCCCTTAATTTGAATAATTGAATCTGTGATTTTCATTCTTCCCTACTTCCTTTTTATACAGCATACATATGAAAAGCCGTTAATAAAAGTTTCTCCTTTTATTAACAGCTTTTCTAAATATTCTAACGTATACACCTATTTGTAATGTTACCATTTTTCTATAACAAAATATACTATTCCACAGAAAGGATATAATAGTAAATTGGCTGACCTCCAAATTGTACTTCCACTTCTACATCCGGGTATTGTACTTTTAATTTTTCTGACAATTGTTCTGCTTCATTTTCTGTTACACCTTCTCCATAATAAACAGAAACCAGCTCCGAACCTTCTCCTATCATATTCCCTAGTAACTCTAGTGTAGTTTCCTCCAAGGATCTACCCACTGCTTCAATTCCTTTTTCCCCAATGCCCATAACATCATCCACATGAATTTCTCTTCCGTCAATAGAGGTATCTCGAACTGCATAGGTAACCTGACCAGATTTTACATTTGCCAGTTCTGCAATCATATTCTCTGCATTTTCCTGTGGAGTCCTATCTTCCATAAAATTAATTAATGCTGTAATTCCCTGTGGTATAGTCTTTGTAGGTATTACAATAACATCCTTATCCTCTGTAAGATCGGCTGCCTGCTCTGCTGCAAGTATAATATTCTTATTATTTGGTAAAATATATATTACATCTGCATTCACCTTAGCAATGGCATCTAACAGATGGGCAGTACTTGGATTCATGGTCTGTCCACCTTCTATAATATAATCTGCACCTAAACCAGTAAATATCTCATTAATTCCTTCCCCTGCAGATACACTAATGAATCCATAAGCCTTTCTAGGTTCTTTTGGCTCTTCTTTCGCTTCCTCCTGAGTCATTTTCTTCTCAGCTTCCTTAATAACCTTCTCCGTATGCTCTAGACGCATATTGTCGATTTTCATATTTGATAACTGTCCATAAGTTAATGCCTGTTGAATTGCAACTCCAGGATCGTTGGTATGCACATGAACCTTTACCACCTCTTCATCTGCTACCACAACGATAGAATCTCCAATTCCTTCTAAGAAGCCTTTAAAATGCCCTTCCTGCTCTCTGGTAAAAGCTTTCTCTAACAATATGATAAACTCTGTACAATACCCATATTTGATATCAGCAGTGGATACTTCATCTGACCTCATAGCAGAGGCAACCGATTCCACAGGTTCTGACTTAAGACTTTCAAAATCTATCTCTTTTCCCAATAAGATATCATAACATCCCTGTAATATGGTTAGTAACCCCTGCCCACCGGAATCAACTACACCAGCTTCCTTTAAAACAGGTAACATCTCTGGTGTTTGTGACAACACATATTCCATATGGGACAATATTTGGTCACAAAATGTTATTATATCATCTGTAGTTTTCACCAATTCAACCGCTTTTTCCGCGCCACCTTTGGCAACAGTTAAAATTGTACCTTCTTTTGGTTTCATTACAGCTTTATAAGCAGTTTCTACTGCACAAGTAAATGCCTGGGCCATAACAGGCACTGTAATTTCCTTCTCTCCTTGTATTCCCTTCGTAAATCCACGAAATAACTGGGATAAAATAACCCCCGAATTTCCTCTTGCACCTCGTAGAGAACCACTGGAAATGGCTCTTGCCAAGTTCTCCATAGTAGGTTCCTGTATATCTGCAACTTCCTTTGCCGCTGCAAGAATGGTAAGTGCCATATTGGTTCCTGTATCTCCATCCGGTACAGGGAATACATTCAATTCATTTATATATTCCTTTTTCGCTTCAATGCTTTTTGCTCCTGCAATAAACATTTTCTGTAGCATTGTCGCATCAATTGTTTTGATAACCACAATCAATTCCTCCTTAATCCAACAGTGTTGATGTTGGGGCTAAAAGGTATTTCAACCCCATGATACCTAAAATTTCCATACAAGCATACCTATTCACTTGGCATCATACTCTTACACCCTCTACAAATACATGAATCTTCTTTACTTCCATGCCTGTAAATTCTTCAACTCTGTATTTTACATTATGAATCAAATTCTCACATACTGCTGAAATACTTACACCATAAGCTACAATAATATGCAAATCAATATTTAACTGATTATCTTCACACACTTCCACACTTACCCCATGACTTATGCTTTCTTTCTTTAGTAATTTAACCAAGCCATCTTTCATGTTTACAGATGCCATTCCAACAATACCAAAATTCTCTACTGCTACAGAACCAGCATACATAGCTAAAACTTCATTTTCAATTAGCACATTTCCCTTTTCACTTTGAATATGTCCCTTCATAATCCATACCCTTTCTATTATAAATTTGTATAAATCAAAAAATCCTTAACCATTCTGCCAAGAACCAAACTGTTCCTAAACTTCCCGTCCCCATATTGGGTACCAAATAAATCTATTCAGCATGAGGGTTTTATAAGTCCATTATACTGTTTTTTATAGTACTTTTCTACCCCCTAAAAATGTTACCACTGTACAATCATTCATACCCCTTCTTTTTTTATCATATAGTATTACAAATATCTCTTTCTTAAATGGATGGTGCTTATATGAAGCGAATGCTTGGTTTTATTTTATTTTGGATTGGGGTGGGAATGAGTATTATGTTGTTTATTCAGAGTGATTTATTTGCCATCCTACTTATTATTCTCTGTTTTATAATTGGTTATAATCTATTTACTTGTTAAATTAATGGAAAAAACAACAACATGGTCTTTCCCTTATGAGGCAAAGAAAAAATGCCTAACCACTTGGTTAGACATTCCTCTTAAATTATGCACGTTCTACTAAACCTGACTTTAAGCATGATGTACAAACATACATTTTCTTTGCAGCACCATTTACCTTAACCTTTACAGATTTTACGTTTGATTTCCACATTTTATTATTTCTTCTATGTGAGTGACTCACCTGAATACCAAAGTGAGCTCCTTTTTCACAAATTGCACATTTAGCCATGAAAGCACCTCCTTACGCTTATTATGCGTAAATTAAATTTTACGCATCAAACAAAGTTATTCTAACAAAGTTTTCTACAGAATGCAAGAAAAATTTTATTTTTTTATTCTGCATTATCATCTTCTGTTAAATTCTGGTCCTCTTCCTTACCAGATAAGAATTTATTTACAAATTCCGGAACCATATCCAATAGTTTTGTTATACTGTCCTGATTTTTCACATTAACTAACTTGGTACTTCCATTTTGGATTACCAATACAGCGGTTGGTTGGATAGTTCCACCCATACCTCCACCTGCGTTATTTTTCTTTTTATCATCATTTGCAAATGCACCTGCTCCTACTCCGAAGCTTACATCTACCAAAGGCAAAATAATAGTGCCATCATCGAATTTTACCGCATCTCCAACTACTGTTTTTGTAGTTAAAAAATTATCCAACCCTTGAAATAAAGCTTCCACTGTTTGTCCTAAATTGTTCTCTGCCATCATAATCTCCCTTCTTCCGTCTCTAACGGTATAAAATCGTAACAGTTCAGCCGGGGCCAAGCTGTTATCTTGATTTACTGCTTACACTGAACATTGGCTTTTAATGTCTGAAATCTTTCATCCAACCATAGTTTTATAACCAAATACAATACATAGTATAGGTATATCCTTCCTTTTACAGAAAAATCACCTTCTATTATCTTCTTCTCAAAATCCGGCTTAATATCAGGCATAATTCCAGCCATTCCACCTAACATGCTGATGATTCCTAATAATTTGCCTGTAGTAGCAGGATCTCCAGTTCCAAATACCAACTTTCCTTTCCATTTTACAGGAAGGATGTGTTTTAAAAGCTTCTTTATCTGTTCCCAAAGAAACTTCATTCCCTGTTTATTTTCTTTATTCTCTATAAAAGCTAAGACACCGTTTTTTTTCTCTATGAAGCTGTCATATTTCTCTTTGGGTTTAGAAGCAACTGATTTTATTTTATCCCCAAGCTTTCTAAGCTTTTCTTTTATTATTCTTATTTTTTTGCCAAAAAAGGATGTTTCTTCTCCAGATTCTTCCCCAGATTCCTCTGGATTCTGACTAATGTTTTGTTGTTTTCCTTCCTCATCTTCATTGGAATTCTTGGCAGATACCTCTGGCTTCTTTTCATCTACATACTTAGTGCCTTCCTCTTGATTCTTATCCACGTTGTTTTCTTTATTTTTTGGTGTATCTTTTTCTTTATTTTCTTTTTCTTCACTTAGAGTTTCTATTTCTTCTTCTTTTTCATATCCATCTTCTTTTTTTATAGGATAACCAAAGATTCGAAAAACATAACCAAAATTCTCCTTATAATGAAGTCTAAAATAGACAATTCTAAGAAACCAGCTTACCTTAATATCCAGCTCCAAGCTATCCTGCTTCTTCCCTGTTACACCATAACAAATAGGAATAAAAAGGAGGGAGAGAACTAAGAAAAGCAAAATTCCTAAAATGGACAACAATACTATGCCTATTATCTTTAAAATTAGCAGAAATATCTGCACCTTATTATTCCCCCTCTCCTACACCTATTAAAACCGGGATTCTTTATTTTGCTCTGCTTGTATAAAACCTTGTAAATCAAAGCCACCTGTTTTTTTGTAGACTTCATCTACAATCCTTGCAACCAACTGCATAGCAGCCATTTTGGTTCCTGCCAATCCCACTACAGTAATATTCTTTCTCTTATAATAAGGAAACAGCAATTCATTTACCGGAATGATATCCAATAAATTCTTAGGATTTGTGGGCAAGGTAATACAGTAAATAGGAAACATAAGCTTTTGATTTTCTATCTGACGTTTCCATTCCTCTACCTTTTGGCCAGATTGTCCTTCATAATATAAATGCTTATACCATATAATCATAATACCCTCATTTACTGTTTCATAATCATCTGAATTATATTTATACTGCCTTGTCTTTCCTCTTCATCCTGACATCTCTCTAAAGACTCTCTTATGTATTCTTCCACCTCTTTAGAGGATGTAAAAAATACAGGAAACCTACTAATTGTAGCGGCTATAATTGCACGGTTTACACACATTTCATGATTCTTAAAGCTATCCTTTAGCTTTTCTATAAGTTTTTGTGTTTCAGCAATAATATATTCTTCATTAGCCTCTTCTTCCTCTTCATGTAAATCAAAGTCAACAAAGGTACTACTTGTGGATACCAATTGTTGTACTATTTCCATTTTACTAAAATCCTCGATTAATGCAAGAGCTTCTAATTCTTTTTTATGACCAATTGTTATCTCTGAAAATACACCTTGTAGCTTCATCATATCTTCCACAAGACTTTCCTGTTTTCCTTCTGTTAGTACAAGCTTTTCGCTAATTTCATCAGGAACTATCTTCCACTGATCATTTGTAAATAATTGTTGGATATGGCAAATAATTTCTCTACACGCAATTTCACTTCCATCAGCAGATACAGTTGCCTCGTATGAAAGCAAATAGGAATATAAAGAATTTAATACAGATTGAATATCTACATACAAATCTGCAATTTCAGAAATCTTATCCCCATAATCTTCCAAATCATTGTATAATTTTCTAAACTCTTCCTCACTCATAGAACCAAAGGATAATTGCTCTAATTCATTTACAAATTCTCCAATTTCTGCAAAATATTTCTCATTATTCTCTGGCTTATAAAGCATGGCACTGGTCTCTAGCATATACACAAATCGTTCTACTGCAGACTTATCAGAGCCTTTATATACAGACATACTATTCTCAATCAATTGAAAATATTTGGTTCGTGCCATACGCACTGGAAGCTCCGCCAAAATATCCTTGATATTTTCATTAATGGCTACATTAGAGTCTCCACTAAAAATATACTGTAAAACCTGTTGTACAAACGGTTCTATCTCTGTCTTAGAAAAATCTTTTTCATATCTTAATTCCATACGATTGGCAACATGCTCATAAATCTGCAACTTATCCGTATACATTGTAAGAATTTCCATTTTGTTCATTACATCTTTTCTTGCCAAGCTAACCTTCTCCTGTAGCTCGATTAACCTGCCCTCTTCTAAAGCCTCTGCACCGGAAAATACATTCTCAATTACTTCATGAAGTGTCTTTAAGGTTTCTTTTAAATATGCTTTATCTTCTCCACATTTTTCTTGTAATGTTTCATATAATACATAATACTCCATGGTTACATGTAAAAGGGAAATCTCGTTGTATATACCCGTTAAAATATCCCTGTAAAAAGGAAGATTTGTATCTAAATCCTTTCCCTTATCTATTTCTTTTACCAAATCCTTTATATGTTTCATTTTCTCTTTACCTCTCTCTATTAGCTGTTTTTTATAATTTAATCAGCACCTCTATACTTCCTTTTCCTACTTTTTCGTACTCGTTATGTGGAAATGAAAGGGTGAATACCTTCATCAATATTATTATTTGAAACGAGACTGCTACATAAAATGTAACAGTCTCTATAAATTTCTTTATCTTAATGTGAATATAAGTGCCAGCTATCAAACCATTTTAGATAGGTTTCTACATAGCTGTTCTCCACTGGATAACCTGATAATACCGGATAGAATAGGAAGAACAAGCAAACAGTCAATGCTGCATAGCCATAACAAGCATATCTGGCTTTCTTTCTGCTCTTTTCAT
>JAFQAU010000110.1 GCA_017399885.1 Lachnospiraceae bacterium | reverse complement strand
CCCAATACTCTTCTGCAATATAGTAACCCATTTCGCCTGTTTGTCTGTGGATATTTTGCTGTCGGAAAACTCCTATACTACCAATTACTTTATCATCTAATGTAATCGCAAACGCAAATGTTTCATCTTCGTTTGCAGAAAGCATACTTGATATATAATCAATACCATCTTGTTCTAAATAAGGATATGGCAACCCATCCCGAAGATTATCTTGTATCTTTTTGTTCGATAAAGCAGCTGACAAATCCTTTGCATCTGACAGTTTCCATTTTCTAATTTTACAATTCATAATACCTTCCTCCATATTTCCACAATTCTTCGTCTGTAAATCATTTTACGGAAATTCCCAGCATCACCGTTATTTCCTCAATATTATTCCATACAGAATGAGGTATATTTCATTGGTACATAACGAATACCATTCGTCGTCTGCTCTGTATCTATAGCTGTAAAGCTTAGATGATGATACGCTTCAACGGCATAAGGCGAAGAGTTGACCGTAAATTCCTGTATTTCATAGTCCTTTTTCATTCGTTCAAACAGTTTTCTCCCCACACCTTTACGATGCCTGTTTTCCTTTACAAAAAACAGACTGATATGTTGCGGTTTTCTCATTGCTATAATACCAACCATTTCATTCCCTTCAAATGCTCCATAGAACTTGAGATTTTTCACGAATTCCTGATTATCAAGTGTACTTCTAAATTCCGCAACTCCTTCCTTGGAATAATCCGGTGCTTCAAACTCTAAAAAAACCTTCCACACAAGTTCTAATGCCTCTGGAATATCTTTTTTCGTAATCTTTTTTACTTTGAGAAGCTCCTTTTTCTTTGGTTCCGGCAGTTTAGGATACATGTTTTCAAACAATGCTTTTAAAAATTGTTTATCATCTACATTGTCTACTAACAACATAGGTTTTGCTCCTTCATATGGAAGTTCTAAAACGGCATCGGGCATCATTTTTGCTGCACATGATATATTTTTAACCAACAGACGGTCATCACAAAGATAGGCAGCAATTTTTCCATGATGATAAATGATGTATTCGCCCATCATAGAACGATATGTAATGCCATCCATTTCTGATAATTGTTCTAGTATAAACGCCAAATATTCTTTACTTGAAGCCATAATAATTCCACCTACTCTTTCATTTTTTCTCTTTTGCTTCCACAAAAGTTCCTATGGCAAGTCCCCACAGAGTGCAAATACTAAGCACAAGACTATGGTCACAAGGCAATAAATCCATCCTAATTCAAAGTTAGTGTTCCTTCACATACTGAATAAACTCAGGAGTCTTCGACCAGTACTTTATTCCCCAATTTTCAAAATTCCACTCTTCCATATATTCATTACATTCAAAATCAATATAATATAACACACCATTTTGTGGAATAAAATTCGTTGGGAAATAATCAATGTTAGTATTTGCCGGATAAAGCAAGGCACACATTTCTTTTACCTGTAATATGAATATATCTTCCATTTGATCATTTTTTACCATGTCAAATATAGTTTCTCCATCTATGTACTCTTTTAGAATTCTCTCCTCATCAATATCCACATCTATCATTTTAGGAATATTAATACCTATTTTTTTTAATTGTTCATAATCCTTTATCTCCGATTGAATCTTATCTCCAAATTGATAATAATCACAAGGTTCATGGTGTATCTGCTTCAATACATATTTACAGTTATCTCTTTCCACCAAATAAGAATATCCGCCTTTTCCTTTTCCAAGCAATTTTATAACCGTGTATTCTACTCCATTAACGCTCATAACATCTGACATAAATGACCACCCCTCTAAATTCAATTTTTTCAAATTATACAAATTTAAATTGTGTAAACACACAATTGAAGGGTTTCATTATCTGTTATAATTTATTATTAAATTCTTGGCAAACCCTTATAAATACTAACTTTTCTGTATGTGTGCTTTCCCTTATGTGTTCCCTTGTGTTATATCGTTTCACAAGGATTTACGAACCCTCATAAGGGCAAAAATAAGGGAAGCAAAATCACGTAACACATTATAACACAATATGAATGG
>JAFQAU010000109.1 GCA_017399885.1 Lachnospiraceae bacterium | reverse complement strand
GATTGGCAGTCTGCCTTTTATAAAATATTAGTGGAATATAAGGATTTTACATGGTACAATACGAAGTGAAAATTTGAATTCTACGGAGGGAAGACCATTATGAAGAAGTATAGAACGTTATCAATTTTCATAAGTGCACTAAATGCCATAGGGATTGTTTGCTTGATTTATTGCGCTGCATTATATCTTTCACATGACACCTATATTGTCAATCCTGACGGAATGTTACCTATAACAAATTGGGAGAGAGGCGGTATGATGCTTATAATGGGGCAGCTGCCAATGTTGATTGCAAACACATTGGGATTTCTGTTTGTTTTAAAAAAAGAAACATCTATCTTCAAAAGATTGTTATTTTTTATACCCAGCATTATAGAAGTGATTTTAGTTTTACATTATATTATTCGATAATTTCATTTTTTATATAAATTTCAGTAAGCTAGTGTGTTTAACTGAAAGACGAATTTGAAAAATTGTAAAGAGGTTGGGAAAATGGCACATGAAAAATATGAGCGAAATAATGAGTAAGTTATTTAAAGCATCGATTCTAAGTTATCCCCTTGGATACACAAGCACTAATCGTAGCTAGGAAACCTGCTGTTCTTTCATGCCTGCCCCCCCTAGCTACTTGTTTAACGCTTCCTCCAAAATTTTTTCCTTTAACTGTGAATCAAACACGCCCTCTTTTAACATAGCAATCTCCCATCTATATGGGGCAAACGCTTTTTTCTTATCATTGGGCATAGGAATGTATGGTGTCTCCAAAATTTTCGAAATATTTTCAAAATTAGAATCAAAAACAACTTTTCGTATGGTGTCATACCCTAAAGTTCCAAAACCAACATTTTCATGACGGTCTTTTCCTGCACCACGCTCATTTTTGCTGTCATTGATATGGAACACTGCAATCTGGTCTTTTCCAATTACCCGGTCAAATTCATCCATCACAGAATCATAATCATGTACTAAATCATATCCTCCATCATTTGTATGACAAGTATCGAAACAAACTCGTAATTTATCAGAATATTTTACGCCATCATATATGCGCGCCAATTCCTGAAAACTGCGTCCAATTTCGCTTCCTTTTCCAGCCATAGTCTCCAATGCCACATAAACCTTAGTATCTTTTGTAAGTACCTCATTTAATCCCTTGATAATCTGAGCAATTCCGGCCTCCTGGCCAGCTCCCACATGAGAACCCGGATGTAACACTAACGTTTTACTTCCCATTGCCTCTGTACGTTCCAATTCTGTCTGCAAAAAATCCACTGCCAAACTATATACTTCTGGTTTTACTGTATTTGCCAAATTGATAATGTAAGGTGCATGAACTACAAATTCATCCATTCCATGCTCTTGCATCAATTCCCAGCCCTCTTCAATACGAAGTTCAGAAATCTCCTTTCTTCTAGTATTTTGAGGTGCCCCCGTATATACCATAAATGTATTTGCTCCATAGGATACTGCCTCTTTTACAGATCCTAAAAACATTTCTTTTCCACTCATTCCTACATGAGAACCTATTTTTAACATATTTCTTCTCTCTCTTTCTAACCTGATATGGATAATTACCTTATGACACCGTTGATACTTTTAGTATAACTTATCTTGCTCATTTTCATTACCTCACTCTTTAAATTCTCTTTGCTATCTCAATAGCAACATACAATTTGTCCATATTATGGTTTGCATTTGCAAGTCCAGAAACATCATAGACTGCCTGATCAAGTACATCCCCTGTCACGAGAAAATCATATACATCCCATCCATAAAAGTCACATACTGCCTGAACACCCGCAAGTTCCATTTCTACAGCTAAACATCCCTCATTTTTTCTTGCTTCAAGTTTGGCTTTTGTTTCTCTATAAATTGCATCTGTTGTCCAAACCTTACCTGTCACACTTGGAAGATTCAATTCATCGAAAATTGCTTTCACTATTTTTGAATTCTTAATCTCTATGTAATCTGCTGGTGCAACGTAATGATAACTCAATCCCTCCTCTCGATAAGTTGCTGTTGGAATAACAAACTTTCCATTCGTTATATTGCTGTCCAGGGATCCTGCTGAACCAAACATGATAAATTTACTAGCACCTGTAAGCCAATTTACATCTATCACATCACTCCCAGCCAATGCAGAGCCAATATGGCTTAAATATCCCGCAATCTTCATTCCATCTATCTCAAAAATATATACCACCGTCATTCCATTACAGCACCGTATAACTCCTGCTTCCTCATGTGCATATGTTTCAAGCATATATTCAAATATCACCTCTGAAAAGACAATAATACACTTGTCACATAAATGCTTTTGCTCTCCATAGAAATCTTTTGGTCCAAACAAAACCTCTGATTTATCAAATGCGTCTGTTATCATTTAAATCGACACCTCCTTAAATTTCTCCAATCTATAATGATGTTCTTCATCCAACTCCTTAACACCATTCTTATAATCATATGCAAATTTCCTGTAAAATTCTGTTGCTGTAATAGATGCTGGTATCTCAACACGAGTTGCTCTTACATAAAACTCATCCTGTTCCAATGTATTTATGATTTTTCTTCCGATACCTTTTCCATGGAATTCTGGCAAAACAAAAATAGTCAGCAAAATGCTTTCTGTCTTACTGCCCCAGAAACTTGAAATGGAGCCCGTACCAACTATGTTACCATTCCATTCAAAGACATACATATGTGCATATTGAGAAATATTCAGTACTTTCCCTGAATCATAAATCTTTGCAAGTTTCTCCATAGCTGCAATTCCATAATCCTTGCTATTGACCTCTAAGAAATTCCTTACAATGAGCTTACTAACCTCATCTGCATCCTCTTCTTCAAATCTTCGTACATTAATACAATTTTTTACATAACCAACCAATGTCATCTTTTCATTTACCACTATATCCTCGCCAACCCTAACAAAGCCGCATCTTTCGTATAAATGGCAATTACCTGTTTCCTGCTTAATCGTATCTAATCGCCATTCTATTATATTCGGATAAATATCAAATAATTGTTCTATCACCCTGCTCGCAATTCCTTTATTTTGAAATTTTGGAATTATGAAAATAGGAGATATCCAATTAACATTTTCAAATACCTTTATACCTTGATGCCATCTGACTCTCACACCTCCAACTTTTTCTCCATGAAACACAATGAAGTAGAAATCTGAATTATCCTCAATAATCTTCTCTGTTACTCTTTCCAGGCTTTCTTTTGCCGGACTTGTATCATCATCTTGATATTTTTCATATAATGGCATAAACGCTTCTAGCTGTAGTCTATGCAGAGATTCTGCTTCCCCTTCTGTTACCAATTTCAATTCAATTAATTCACTCATACATGCACCCCTTCCACGCAAAAAAATCGCACCAAACATTCAACGTCTAGTGCGATAATTCCCATTTAAGATGCAATATATAATAAAAACATCACTTACATTCTGGTTTTATGCACTAGACTATTAGACCTACCGGCTATAACCTAATGCACAACCCTGCAAAGCTTATAGCTAAGTACGCCTATAGTACATGTACATATAACGTCTTGAATGTAAGTTCTGATTCATTTGTATGCTCTCCTTGTTATTTTTTTATAAATCTTCAATAGAGTTTTCCACCAAACAACTCCTCTCTGTGATATCCAAAATATTTACTCTTTCTCTTCATCGCTTTTTAACAGAATACATACATTATTTTCTTTTGTCAAGCTACAACTACAAAAAACAGTTCCAAAAGGTAAACCTATTTTATAGCCTGCCTTTTTGAGGATGTGGATTATTTTCACATTTTTTCTCAATCCTTTCCAAGTTATCCACACTGGTAAAGCGCACTTATGCTTTCCCCCAAAAAAATGTGTATTAAT
>JAFQAU010000108.1 GCA_017399885.1 Lachnospiraceae bacterium | reverse complement strand
TTCTTTATCAACTACATCTTTTCAACAAACTCCTCTATAGACGAAGCTCTTGCCGCCAGCTTATTCCACTGTCTGAGAATATCTATATCATCTTCAGCTATGATTCGTTCTTTTACATGCTCTGGCACTGTTCCATATTCGGAAAGAAATTCTATAATAGTATCTGAAATACCCTGCGCAATACCTTGGGATAGTCCTTGGGATAGTCCTTGCTCTAGTCCTTGGGACACTCCTCTATTGTAGATTTTTTCACTTTCCATTTCTAAAACTTTTCCTCCGCCCATAACACTCACCTCTCGCATAATATTGGGATTACCTCTTGATACGACCTCTATCAGTCTTGTTGTCAAGCTTATTAAATCATGTAGATAATTATAATCTATCAACTGATTTTCCTCAAGTCTCTTTAGTTTATCGTAAATCACTGTATAATCTTCTATTAATTGTTTTTCTATCGTTTCTGTCTCTGTATTTTCTGCCTGTAATTCCTTTTCAAATCTCATTATATAATACGGAATAAAGAACAATAAATTCTTGTCAAAAATCTCTTCTTTAGTATATTTCTGTACTTTTACTACCGGCACCTTATAGTCTGCTTCTGAGCCATCCGCCATCAAAAGCTTAACCTGAAGCTTGTCCGGTGTACTTATATTATGTCGCAGAAATAAAACTGCAGACTCTGGAAATCGGAGCACTGCTCTATCCTCATATCTTTCCATATTAGACAAAGCGATATGAAAATCATATTCAATCATGCGTATTTCCATACCGGTCTTTGGATTGCTCTCACATTCAATATGGTACATACGATCTCTGATTTTTATGCAGCTATCCGTTATGCGTTTTATGGATTTCCCATCAGACTCGACTATGTAGTGCTCATTTGATAACAATGTTACCTCATCATCCATCCTGTACTGGGTTCCAAATACCTCATTGATTACTGGAATAATCAACTTCTGACACCTCTCCAGCAATGTTCTAAAAACATCATCAAAGGGAGTTCCTGCTACATCAGTTACTAAAATCTTGTTTTGCTTCATAAGCATGTCTCCTTTCATATGTACAGGAGCTGCTTATGTATAATTAACTAATTAGTAGACCAAAGAAATCTCCTGCCTTGTCTTATTGTTTGGGATTTAGCATAGATTTCTTTTCACTATAGACCCTAAAAAATAAAATAGAAATAAACTTGTATACGAAATTATGCTACCATTATGGTAGCATAATCGGGGTTATTTTACAATATCTTTATATACTGAATTCAGCCTGAATTCTTCTTTAAAAACTACATCTTTTCAACAAACTCCTCTATAGACGAAGCTCTTGCCGCCAGCTTATTCCACTGTCTGAGAATATCTATATCATCTTCAGCTATGATTCGTTCTTTTACATTCTCTGGCACTGTTCCATATTCAGAAAGAAACTCTATAATAGTATCTGAAATACCCTGCGCAATACCTTGTGATAGTCCTTGGGATAGCCCTTGGGACACTCCTCTATTGTAGATTTTTTCACTTTCCATTTCTAAAACTTTTCCTCCGCCCATAACACTCACCTCTCTCATAATATTGGGATTGCCTCTTGATACGACCTCTATCAGTCGCGTTGTCAAGCTTATTAAATCATGTAGATAATTATAATCTATCAACTGATTTTCCTCAAGTCTCTTTAGTTTATCTTGAGTTTCCGTAGTTTTATCCACAAGCCTCATAGATAATGCGTTTTTTATAAACAAATTAAAAAAATGCTCAAAAATATAAGGAATCATTCCCTTTATTGTAGTAAAATTAAGGTACCTAATCAAAATAATACTAAACAAAAAAAGAAAGGATTCCTTATGCTTAATTTTACATCAAACACTTACCAAATGAAAAGAGAAATTTTAACTTTTTCAAATAATCTAAAAAAATAAAATAGAAATAAACTTGTATACGAAATTATGCTACCATTATGGTAGCATAATCGGGGTTATTTTACAATATTTTTATATCCTGAATTCAGCCTGAATTTTTCTTTATCAACTACATCTTTTCAACAAACTCCTCTATAGACAAAGCTCTTGCCGCCAGCTTATTCCACTGTCTGAGAATATCTATATCATCTTCAGCTATGATTCGTTCTTTTACAT
>JAFQAU010000107.1 GCA_017399885.1 Lachnospiraceae bacterium | reverse complement strand
GTTGCATGCCTTTTGCAACAATATTCCTTACGCATCTACTCTGTACGCTATTTTACTAAAACTCGTACCTCATTAAGTAAAATATGTGTGTGCACATCCTCGGGTCGCGTTTTGCTTTATAGGACGAACTTTCCTATAAAGTAAATAACAGTTCAGCCGATTGGCTAAACTGTTACCGTTCACCACAATAAATGTGCAAATCTACTTGATATATTACTATTTTATTCCATCTGCACCATTTCACCCATGTAGTAGAACCCTTTACATTCTGTTAATTTCACATAAACTAACTCACCAATTAGATTTTCTTCTCCTTTAAAATGAACCAAAAGATTATTTGATAACCTTCCAGTAAGTAACTGTTCATCATGTTGATTTCTTTCTTCAACAAGAACCTCTTGCACCGTTCCTTCATCTTCTTTTGTAAGCTCTGCAGATATTTTTTGTATTTCTGCTAATAATCTTTGAAAACGCTCTTTTACTACCTCTTCAGGCACTTGATTTTCCATTTGTGCTGCAGGAGTACCAGTTCGTTTTGAATATATAAAAGTATAGGCACTATCATATCGAACCTGTCTAACTACATCCAATGTATCCTGAAAATCTTCCTCTGTTTCCCCAGGAAAGCCAAGCATAATATCTGTGGTTAAGGAAATATCCGGTATACTTTTTTTAATATTTTCTACCAACTCCAAATATTGTTCCTTTGTGTATTTTCGATTCATAATCTTTAGCAACCTACTGCTTCCCGCCTGTATTGGTAAATGCAAATGATTACAGATTTTTTTTGAATTTTTCATTACTTCTATTAATTCTAATGATAGGTCTTTAGGGTGAGGTGTCATAAAACGAATACGCTTTAACCCCTCTACTTTTTCTACCTTCTGTAATAACTGTGCGAAGGTCATTGGATTTTCTAAATTCTTTCCATACGAATTTACGTTTTGTCCCAAAAGCATAACCTCTACTACACCGTCTGCTACCAACTCTTCAATCTCTTTCACAATATCTTCCGGATTTCGACTTCTTTCCCTTCCACGTACATATGGCACAATACAATAACTGCAAAAGTTATTACACCCAAACATAATATTAACACCTGCCTTGAAAGAAAATTTTCTCTCACTTGGCAAATCCTCTACTATCTCATTGGTATCCTTCCAAATATCCAATACCATACGTTCAGATATCATACATGTATACAACAACTCCGCAAATTTAAATATGTTGTGTGTTCCAAATACCAAATCCACAAATGAATAGCTTTTCTTTATTTTCTCTATTACAGTTTCTTCCTGCATCATACAACCACATAATGCAATCTTCATATGCTTTTTCTTTGATTTTATCTTTTTTAGGTACCCCAAATGACCATATACCTTCATATTTGCATTTTCACGAACTGTACATGTATTATATATTACAAAATCTGCATTTTCACTTTCTATAACTTCATATCCTATATTTTTCAAAATACCAACTATTTTTTCAGAATCTCGTGCATTCATCTGACAACCGAAAGTATTTACCGAGGCGGTTAATTTTCTTCCTAGCTCCTGACTTTGTTTTTTTAGCTCCTCCCTGCATTTTGCCATAAAATAATATTGACGCTCCGGTTCTACTACTGGCTCTGAATTTGTTAAATCTATCTCATCTAAATTGATTTGCATTCTTATCTCTCCATTTCTTTTCACATTTGCATAACTATTCTGAAAATAGTCATCATTTGCTATCATATAGTATTTTATAAAACTATGCAAGCATGTAAATAAAAGGAATATCCTTAATCTGCCGGTAAATGTTTCCTTGTAATCCAATATCTTGCGGAAAACCACTTTCTTCCTCCATTGTCTCTATGGTAAAGCTTGGTATACCAAATTTTTCACTAACATAGTGTACCGTGTTCCCCCCACCAGTTTCTATGTCAAACTCCCTTTTGGGTTCTACAATACGATAACCGGATTTTTCTTTTATTATTTCCGCCAAAGCTCTCTGTTTTTTATTATATATTTCACACATATTATGTCTGTAGTAATAGATTTCTTCTCCCCTTGAATGGAAATCCAAATATAAATCAAAATGATTTTTTTCACATAATTTCATAAAAGCTTTCGTTTCTCTTTCACTTCCAGCGATATCATCCGGCAATTTCTTTTTCCAGGATTTAGAGGGGAAATTTCTGTTGATATCTATTCCTCTTGCATTTTCTTTCCATTGATAAAAAGATTTTCCTTCCTTTTCTGCTTTCCTTCGCAACTTCTTATTTTTCATCTTATGAAACCCCTCAGTTGCAATTACATACCCATCCGGATTTAGCAATGGTACAAAACAGATCGTATATGCCGTATTAGGATTTTCTAAGAATTTTTCCATCATATACATTAAAACTATGGGATTATTGCTCTCACGTCCATGAACACCTCCCGATAATAACACTTTTGTATTTCCTTCTCCTACAAAAAAGGACAATATGAATCTTCCCTCTATTGTCCTTCCAATTGTATTTATTCTAATTTTTTTCCCATATCTTTCTTTTAGTAATTTTACATCTTTTAGTAACATATTATAATAATAGTGTTGATTTAGTCTAACAATTCCCATTAGATACACCCAGCGTTTCTTTTATCTTATGAT
>JAFQAU010000106.1 GCA_017399885.1 Lachnospiraceae bacterium | reverse complement strand
GCTCCGCGAGGATGTGCACAGATGCGTAAGGAATATTGTTGCAAAAGGCATGCAACACGCATCTGGCACACAAAGTGGAGCAAGTCCCTCATGAATGAGGGATTTAGGGAGTTGATGTGGACTTGTCCACTTTGTTCTTTATAGGAAAGTTCGTCCTATTTGTTTGTTAGGACATATGTGGGATTTATTATTGTGAAGTTTCTAAAAAGAGAAATGAAAATTTTTGTAGAAAGGAAATAGTTATGAAAATTGTGTTTTTAGATGCGAAAACAATAGGAGACGATATAGATTTATCAGGTTTTTATCGTTTGGGAGAAGTAGTAAAATATGATTTCTCTACCTCAGCAGAAGTACCAAAACGAGTTGAGGATGCTGATGTCATTATATTAAATAAAGTAGAGATAAATGAAGAGACCATTGGCAATGCAAAAAAATTAAAATTAGTTTGTGTCACAGCAACCGGTACAAATAATCTTGACAAGGATTATTTGGAAAAAAGGGGCATTCAGTGGAGAAATGTTGCTGGATACTCTACGGAAATTGTAACGCAGCATACCTTTGCTATGTTATTTTACTTAATGGAAAAATTGTCCTATTATGACGATTATGTAAAGTCCGGAAAATATGTAGAGGATAAGCTATTTACTCATTTTTCAAATACCTTTCATGAATTAAATGGAAAAACATGGGGAATCATAGGACTTGGTGCAATTGGAAGCAGAGTAGCACAGATAGCCAAGGCATTTGGTGCAAATGTACTCTATTACTCTACCTCTGGGAAGAATACGAACCTGTTATATGAACAAGTGGATTTGGAAGCTTTACTTAGTCTATCAGATATTGTTTCTGTACATGCGCCTTTAAATGAAAATACAAAGGGGCTTATGGACATTGAAAAATTCAAAATGATGAAAAAGGAATCTATATTTTTAAATTTAGGGAGAGGGCCTATAGTGGTGGAAAAGGATTTGGTGGAAGCCTTAGAGAACAACATAATTGGGGCCGCCGGTTTAGATGTTCTTTGTGTGGAACCAATGGAAAAGGAAAGTCCTTTTTTGAAGATAAAAGATCGCAACCGTTTGTTAATTACTCCACATATAGGATGGGCAGCAGTAGAGGCAAGAACAAGACTTATGAAAACCATAGAAGCTCAGGTTTGTGAATTCTTTGAAAAGTGCGTTGAATAATAAATGGGTCAGCCCTTTGATGAATTGTTACGCATTTCATAGGTACTTTGAAAAAAATAAATACTTTTTTTTATAAATTTGTTATACTATATAAAGAGTAAAGTGATTTTTGGTTGTTTACCTACGCTTTGTATATCACTAGCTACTTTAAGTGGCTGGATAAATAATGGGAGCTGTAGCAGTTTAGCTTGGTGGCTGACCTGCTACGAATTGTCCGATGTACTAGCAGATTACTTTATTGAAACAAGGAAAGAGGAGGATGTTTGTTATGAGAAAAATGTATGTATTAATGTTAATGATGGTATTAGCAATGGGAACCATTGCCTGCGGGGGAAAAGAGCAGTCTGCTTCTGAACCTGAGGTAACGGTGGCGCCTACAGAAGAGGTTGTGTTAGAAGAAACTGCAACCGTTGAACCTACACAAGAGCCTGTAATAGAAGCTACACCAGAGGCTACCATACAGGTGGAAGCTGATACAAACCAGGAAGAGGAAGGCCCTTTTGTTTATTATGGTGATGAGAATGCAGAATACATTCTAAAAGAAAAGATTGAAGAACAAGAGGTAACTCCGGAATTATTGCTTGAGAAGTTGGCAAGTAAGGATGTTTTAACAGATGATATTAAGGTAAATGGTTTAAAAACTGTAGAGAAAGAGGATGGAACAAAGAAATTAGAGGTAGATTTTTCTTCAGAGTTCCAAACCTTAATGTTTAGCCAGGGTAGCGCAGGCGAGTACATTATGATGGGAAGTGTAGTGAATACCTTTTTAAAGGCTTATGAAGCCGATTGTATGGTAATAACTGTAGATGGAAATATACTAGAAAGCGGACATAGTATATATGATGCAGAAATGAAATATTATGAACCGGATAATAGTGCAGATGCAGAAGAGGTAGCAAATGATATTGCAAGCGCATTAGGTGTACAATAAAAGGGATCTAATAGTTTAGTCACCAACTAATCGTTATAAAGGGAAATGAGGTTTGCTCATTTCCCTTTTCTTTGCTTATTAGCAAGTAAGCCACCAATTTTCCCACTTTCCTTTGATGAAAGGGTTCCCCAACCTTGACTTATGACTTTTTCAAATAACCCTAGTTCATTGGCAATCTCATATTTTAGCTGCTCTTTTTGGGGAAGCTTCTTTATGTCTTCTAAACAAGTGATTTCAATTTTCTTTTCATTTTTCATAATACCACTCCTTACATGAACATTATTTCCTATGATATATGAATTATTCGTAACAGTTCAGTCGGGGACTGAACTGTTACTTAAATTTAACAATAATTCATTGAGAAAGAAGAAAAAATGAGGTATAATAGTGTATTATGTACTTGAAAGGTATGGTTAGATCTATGGATGCATATACGGGTTTTGCAGAAGTTTATGATACCTTTATGGATAATATTC
>JAFQAU010000002.1 GCA_017399885.1 Lachnospiraceae bacterium | reverse complement strand
TGTTCAGCCTCGCGACTGAACAGTTGCGTTGTAAGTCCATATAAAATCGGGCAAAATCAGCCCGATGGACTTACAACCTATATAATGTACTGTATTGATACGTGGGCAATCAGCGGGGTGATTGCCCCTGGCTGAAAATTCCCCCACAGCCAACATCTGCTGTGCCTACCACTGCTAATCCTGCAGCTGTAGCGTTTAATACAGGATATGCCAACCCACAGCTTGCAACCGTTGCTATTGCGCTAACTGCAACAAAGGCACCACCAACCGTTTTCATATAGCCTAACTCAGAACATCACATCTCCATTATGTAATTACTCGCAACACTATTTAATAAGTTTCCTATGTAGTGAGCTAAGTTTTGTTCAACTAACATTTATATACAAAAATCCACTCAATAGGTGCTGTTAATTCATCCCAATCATCTACATCTTCCAATTCAAAACATATCCCTTCTAATCCAGATATTAAATATACGTCTCCATCATTTTCATATCCACCAAACTGTAACACAACATCTTGCATAGTAGCTCCAATACAAACAGATTTATAATTACCATAAAAGCCTTTTGTAACCCCTATTTGTTCTAACTCCCCATTAACTCCAAACCATAGTTTGAAATTATCCAAGGTATATATACAAAAACCATCCTCTCTTTCCCATACTTTATAATTCTCATCTAAATTAGCAATCACATCTTCCTTCTTTGAACCAATCAAATAATTACTAATTCTTACTCCCGGTTCAATTTCACCACTAATAAGTATCATTTTTATTGTATCCTTTCTATATTAATAAATCCTTCTAAACTTGTTCCTTCATAAAAATCTATGATTTGTCCTGATTCTTTATTAATAATTAACTGTTTTCCATGTTGTCTCATAATAATTTGTCTCTGACCACTTTGTCCACCACGAGAACTATTCCATATTCCCTCATATATTTCACATATATTTTTATTTTGTTCAAAAAACTCTCGAGCTGCTTGTTCATATTCTTTTTTACCAGAATATCCCATATCTCGCCCATGTTTATTGTAATGCTGACCCTGTTGATACATTTTTTGTTCAGAAATCACTATTGACTCCACATAGTTGGTCTCCCCCCTACTATACACCACCTTATCCTTTGGCACATCATCAATATCACTAAACTTTACACTACCTCCATCTACCATTGCAAATTCAGGCTGATAAAAGTCTCCGTTTATTATCTTCTCTGCATTTTCTAAAAACTGACTTCCTTTTTTCCAAAAGCCATTTTTTAATTCTAGCACTCGTTCTTTGCTATTGCTTAAACTAACTTTTATTACAGTTTTCTTATCTGACACTATATTTTGTACACGTACCTTCAGTTTTAAAGTATATGTAGAGTTTGCATATGCCTTTACCCTTTTTGTTACAGCTTTTGTTCCTTTTTCTGTGAGTATATTGGTAATGAGTCCTAGTGCCATGGTTTCTGTATCTGATAGGCCTTGTTCTTTGGTAAATTTCTCCACACTATAACCTGCTGCTGTAGATGCACCTGCAATGGTTAAATGCTTTGCTCCTCCGGCTATTACACTAGTTCCTTTTGATGCCGCTGTCTTGGCTCCCATTGAAACAGGAAATATGACCAGACTAGCTATATTTAAGGCACTATTGAAATACTGATAATGCTCCTCATTTCCATTAAACACAGTATCACGAATCGCATGAAAGCTTTTTGTTTCTATATCAGACTGTAGTCCGTAATACATATCCTGTACACCCTCAACCGCATCTGCTGTGCCTACCACTGCTAATCCTGCAGCGGTTGCGTTTAATACAGGATATGCCAACCCACAGCTTGCAACCGTTGCTACTGCGCTAACTGCAACAAGGGCGCCACTGACCGTTTGCATAAATCCTGCTTCAAATCTTTTTTCTCCTTCCAGTTCTTCATAGATTTCCAAACTAATCTGGTTTTGATGCTCTATTGCTTCCTGTATACCGGTTGCATTTACTTGATTATATACCTGGGATTTTCCCAATGCCTCATACAGATCTAAAAAATGGGTTCTGTCAATATAATCCCCTGTTTGATAGCGTTCTATATGACGGTCACGGTTCTTATAATCCTGAATCAGATTTTTTGTTGCAAAAATTAACTTTTCTAATTCCGAGATTTCATTGTTGCAAAAATCTGCATCCAACATAGCAATGGTATCCTCTTTTTTATTGATGTAACTTTTTACATCATCGAAGCTTTCCGCTAAGCTGGTGGTATCAATAAGATCTAAGTCTATAATATCCTGCACACTTTTTAGGCTCGCATTGACTTCATCTATCACACTATCTAAATCGAAGAATACCATATTCATGTGATTCTTTAGTTCATCCATACCTGCTTGTGGTATGCAAGCTGTTGGAGAAGCATCAACTTCTGATACAAACATTTCCGCATATAGATTAATCTTATTGAAAAAATCACTTGCAACTGTAATTATAGAGCTTATAAGAATGGGATAAACTTGTCCGAAATAGTTTTTTATACTCTCTGCTGCTTGTCCCTGAAAGTCTTTTGTATTGACTACATCATTTACCCTTTCATACATATTATACAATTTTTCAATACAATTTCCCATCTGTATACTTGCATTTTCTCGAAAGGTACGGATGTTCTCATTGTCTAATATAAATTCTTTGTAATTCATGAACCCTCACTTTCTTCTTACTTGGTGGCTTGTGATGTTCTTCGGAAGTCTTCTATTTTCTGTATTACTTTTTTATCTTCTTCATCTGTAAATCCATGAAAAAAAATGTGCTCTATATCCTCATGTTGAAAATATGCAATTTGATCACCCATTATCCCCTCCGGATAAGTAACAGCTGCATAATCAAAATATTTCTTACCTTCTGAAAGATTTACGAATAATGCCCTTCCTATTATCAACATTTTTTTGCTACTTCCTTTTATACCTATGATACTTCCAAGGGAAATTATTTCTTTCCACTTCTTCATGGTGTTTCACCCCCTTTCAAAACGAAGTGAGACAACATAGTATCTGTCTCTTTTAACGTTTCTGTGGCACATAGTGCATCTGCTACATCTTGCTTTACTAATGATTGAAATTCCTGTAATAGTTCCATTATGCTTTCATATGCCATTGCAAAACGATATGTCCCACTCATTTCTGTTTTTTTTAATCCCTGCATTTCTTCTATCTGTAACTCGTCACTTGCATTTCTTAACTGCATTAAGGATAGAGAGCTTTTTTCTTTGTTTATATAAATTCGCATTTTATCCTCCCAATTATGTATTTTATAATTCTCCAATCTTATTTTTTACAGCTTCTAATTTATTCTCCAGTTCTCTAACTATATCCCATGCTCTTCCCTGAAGCTCATCCCAAATCTGCTCTGTTGTCTTATCATATACATCACCATGCCACTGGTCAACTAAATACTGTTCCGGATATCGCACAAATGCATCCGTAATAATCTTATATTCATCTATCCACTCTTCAAGCTGTTTTCTTACTGTCTCTAATCTTTCTATCTGCTTATCCATGTTGTTATTCTCTCCTTCGCATACAGTCTCTGCCCAGCCGGCTTTATTTTTTCTTGTCGTAACAATTCTTCATACTTTTCATCTATGTTCTACTCCTCCTCTACTCCTCTGCAATCACTTCCACTTCTATATCATCGTCTTCCTTTGGTACCTGTGGTTTTTTGGTAACAGCCGGTACTTTCGGTTTTGATGGTACATAGGCGGGTTCTTGTATAACCGGCTTTGGTGTTGCTACAACTTTCTCTCCTTTACTGATTGTCAGTACAATCGTTTTTCCTTTTTTTACTACTGTTCCTGCCTCGATACTTTGTGAAATTATCTTCCCTTTTTCCACAGAAGTACTATATGTATGCTTTACCTCAACTGTTAATAGCATTTTTAAGCCTTTCTTTGCTTCTGCTTCTGTCATATTCACTACATCTGGAACCTTGCACCGACTTTCTATATACGATATTACCTTTTTTGCAACCTTACTCATTTCCACATAGGAGATAACTTCCCGTTCTTTTTCTCCTTGTATTATAGCACCTGTGTTCTTTGAATAGGTAACATACCAGTAGTATCCGCCTCCTACAGACATAGCTAGCACACATACTGTTGTTATAACCGCTACCATTTTTTTCCTGCTTTTTTTCTCTTCTTTTCCAAAATCAGGAATAAACTCTTTTTTCGGAAGTGGTTTAGGCTGTTTTATTTTTTCCTGTTCTGTTTTTTCTACATCCATTTTTCCTTATACTTCCTCCTGTTCTTTTGCAATCAATTTGTAACATTTTTCCCTTTCAGCTTAACTGTTACATCAATTTCACTTTTTTTACCCCATCTTGTGTAATCCAATAACCTTCTTTACTCTCTAGCTTTTTCTTAAATTTCTTTACGGTAGTAATAGATATGTCTGTGATTTTTATATGATTCACATTCTCAAAGATAAGAAATTGACCTCTTTCCTTCATGTTTCGATATATCTCACCAGAATGAAACGATATGCTCTGGTTCTCGATACCTGTCCAGAAAAAGCTGATTTTCATTCCTTGGTATTGCTTTATCATATCCAAATATTTTTTACAGCATTCTTTGTTACCGGCAATATATTCTGCTACCTTCTTATCACCAAATATAACAATCTTTAATGATGCTTTTTGTAGATATTCTTTATCCCTACTATAACGCTCATATCTTTGGCACAATTCTTCTTCTAATGCTTCCATTGCCTGACAGATATTTTCTTGTCCATATACATACTCGTGGCAGAACTTATATTGCTTCAAATCATCAAGTTGTTGTAAATCCCCATCCAATACATGAAGTTCTACCTTGTTCTCCTGTGCATTTCGTTCTAAATGTCTACATAAGTTTCTGATAAATTCATGATGTAACAACGCCTCTCCACCAACCAACGGATACACATCCCCTTGGTTTAACATAAGAGATACCGGCTCTACTTCTTCATAATCTAGACCATAAATATATTGATTTATCTCTTCCTTACAATGGAAGGTATTTGTAATATAAGAATAAGTAACTTCCTTTGGTATGACTGGTATTAGTACCGCCCTTTGGCTCCTATCCTGTTTCTTTTCTTCCACATATTGAAGCATCCCGTTACTTCGTTCAATCTCTCTTTCTCCTTCAAATGGTAAATAAATCTGTGCTTCTAATATATTTCTCTCCACCTCAACCAGACAGCGTCCCGGTATCTGAGGTAAACACAGTTTACTTACACCAAATAAATTTGCATATTCAGATGTATCATTACAGAAAAATACCAATCTTTGTGAAAAGTTTGACAAGTATTTATATCCTATTCCATTTGTTTGCGAATTACATACAATCATACTGATACCAACTGCAATTCCTTCTCTACTTAGTCGAAGTAAAACATCATCTTCATTCAAATATAGTTCTTTCAAGGCAGTCAAATTATCAATTAGTAATACTATATGTGGCAAATCATGATATCCGGCTTCCTTATATGCACCAAATGACCCCACATTTACACGTTCCATTCGAAGCTTTCTCTCTTCCATAATACGAAACATAAGTTTAAATAGGTTCTTAAGTTTCTCCTCTTCATTTGCACAAACAACTCCACCTACATGTGGCAGCTCCTCAAAGCTTTTCAATATTCGACTTGCAAAATCAATTATATACAAATTTACTTCTTTGGGTGTATATCTGGTAGTTAGACTTCGAATCACACTTAGAAGAAGGGTTGTTTTTCCGCTTTGTGCGGAACCGATTACCATAGTATTGCACTGTCCTACATTCAGTTGCAACGGTATCTGTTCTTGTCTTTCCGGAATATCTAGTTTCCCTATTTCTGCAACCAATTCTTTTGTGACTGTTTCTTCTCTTTGCTCTTGAAAAGGTATCGCGTCTTCAAGTTCCGACAGACAAATTTTCCCTGCACAGTCAATGTTATTGTTTTCAACATACTCTCCGATATAAGAAACCATCACCGCTAACTGTGTATCTGCCTCGCTTTTTTTCGCTTTCTTTTTGTGATTTCCGTAAATGAAATTTCTTTCCCCCATTAAAGATACTTCTGCAACAAAATAGTCTTCCTCTGTTTCATCTTCCTGTATCTGTTGTCCACTATAGGCAGATTGAAACAATTCAAATATCTCATGATTTCCCACCTGCAAATAACAACGTCCGGTTTCTTTGATATTTGCTGCCAATGGTGATTTTAATACTTCATTACTGTCACTTTTGCTCTGTACCTTCAAGCAAAGTTTAAATCTTGCATTGCTCCATATCTGTTCACTTACCTGACCGGCCGGTTTCTGGGTTGCTAAAATCAAATGCACGCCAAGACTTCTTCCAATACGGGAAGCACTAATAAGCTCTTTCATAAACTCTGGCTGTTGGGCTTTTAATTCTGCAAATTCGTCTACTATTATAATTAGATGCGGCAAAATCTGTAATTCTTTATTCTTTTCTCTTTTTTGAATATAGTCATCTATATGATTTACACTTAATGCAGCCAATAATTCTTGCCTTTTTTTCAATTCTGCCTGTATAGATTTTAAAGAGCGTTCCATGGAATACTCGTCGATATTTGTAATCGCCCCTACCAAATGAGGTAACTTAGTAAACTGATTCGCCATACCACCACCTTTAAAGTCTATCAATAGAAATCCTACTTCACTTGGTGCATACTGTAATGCCATAGACAAAATATAACTTTGTAGCAGTTCACTTTTTCCTGATCCCGTAGTACCTGCCACCAATCCATGTGGTCCATGTGCATTTTCATGAATATCCAGAAATATTCTCTTATTTTTTCTTCCCTCTCCTACCGGTACTGCCATTGACTCATAAACATGATTCTTTTCCCAATTCTTTTTTAAATCCCATTCTTTTTCATTTTGAATTTGCAACATTTCAAACATTGTAACTGTCTGTGGAATGACATTTTCTACACTGATTTCTTTTGCATACACAGGAGATAATAATTCTGCAACTTCTTCTAATGCATCATCGCTAATTTCTTCGTAATAAAATGTGATATGCGATTCTTTATTTTTGCTATCTAGTAATATACCTTTTTCATCCTGCATCTGAATAATTTTGTCACAGCCCTGTGGTAAAAGCTCTTTGGTATCTGCAAAAAAGAAAAAGCATGCCCCTACATTTGAGGCATTTTGAATATAGGAACACAAGGGATGTTCCATTAGTCCGTCTTCATAATACATAAAAACAATGTCACTAGGCAACGATAGTTTTTCTTCCTTTTTCTCCGAAAATCTTTTATAAAGTAAATCATATAATCGGTTTCTACTTTCTGTATCACAAGCAATCGTACGATTTCCATTTCCTTGATTCAAATGAGGTAATAAACGTACCTTTTCTGCAATTTCTTCCTGGTCATCACCAAGAAAAAGATAGATATTTACATCCTTGAAAAAATGACGAATACACAAATCAAATAAAATTCTTTTAAAAATTATATAACGCTTTGTTTCTTCTCCTATAATTCCTATCCCATTACATTCTTGTACAGGGCATATAATGGGAACATTTTCAATGTTTTCATAGGCTTCTGCCAGTTTTTGTGGAATTGCTTCCATACTATCTTCTAACTCCAGTTTATTTGGCATATGAAAGGTTACTTTTTGCTTTGCAGGCAACTCTCCAATTCCAAGACATATATGTAAATAATCTGTATCCTCAGGGTGACGTTCAAACAGTGCAGATGAAAAATCTTTTACCATTTCATATTCCTTGGTAGCCGAATAATAAATCTGATTTAATTTTTCTCTTTCCTCTTTTCTTGCGGTTTCAATTTCTTTTTGCAACTGCCCAATATATCTTTTATAACTTTCTGTTCTCTCTCTTAACTTGTCTTTGTACTTTTTTCTTCCCATAAAAAATGTAATACAGGAAGTAAGAATTCCAATGCCCATGCTGCAAACAGAAAACAATATATAATTCCCACTACCTCCAATAAAAACTCGTATGATTACTGTAACAAGTAACATTCCTACCATAGGCAATAATGATAAAAATAAATTTGCATTATTTTTTTGAGGTTTTGCCAAAGGATTTTTAATGGAGATTCCTTCCGTAGATAATACCGTCTGTATTCTGGTATTCCTTATAAACTCCGGATAAGTACTATTATCCGCTTCTTTATCCTTATCTACAGCTTCTTTATCTACAAGTTTCAACAACATTCCATTCTGTAATCCTTGCTCCAAAAGACTTTTACTTCCTTCAAAACACAGATATGGTCTTTCGCATAAAAACACCTTTTCTTCTTTTTCAAATATGAAGTTATATTGTTCTCTTATAATCGTCATCAACTGTTCTGCTGTAATATTTCCCGTAATTTCCAAGTCAATATTTTTTTTATTTTTTTCATCTACCAAAGTAAAACATATGTTTTCGTTCATTTTCTTATCTACCTCATTTTATTTAAATCAATGCGTATTTCTTGTATCCCCTCAGTGTCATCTGCTTTGCCTGCGATTACATAACGTGCTGTAGCTACTAAATACCAATAATCTAATCCACCACCTGCAACTAGGCTAAAAAAATCTATCTCTTGCATTCGCTCCACATTCATGAACTAGGCAAGAAATAGATTTTTTAAGAGAAAGGGGAATGGTATATCGTACAATATCATGAATCTCTAATATAGACGTTGATTCAGGTCTTAAATAAACTTTCTCAAATACTGATGAAGGACTCTTTATTCTGTATTCAAGCCCATCTAAATAGCCTCCATTTTTTATTACTTAAACTAACTTTTATTACAGTTTTCTTATCTGATACTATATTTTGTACACGTACCTTCAGCTTTAAAGTATCTGTAGAGTTTGCATATGCCTGTAACAGTTCAGCCTTACGGCTGATCTGTTACGTTGTAAGTCCATATAAAATCGGGCAAAATCAGCCCGATGGACTTACAACTTGTAAAATTTACTATCTTGGTACGTGGGCAATCAGCAGGGTGATTGCCCCTGACTGAATAGTTACATATACCTTTACTTTTTTTGTTACAGCTCTTGTTCCACTTTCCATTCCTTTTTCTGTGAGTATACTGGTAATTAACCCTAGCGCCATGGTTTCTGTGTCTGATAGACCTTGTTCTTTGGCAAATTTCTCCACACTATAACCTACTGCTGTAGATGCACCTGCAATGGCTAAATGCTTTGCTCCTCCGGCTATTACACTAGTTCCTTTTGATGCCGCTGTCTTGGCTCCCATAGAAACAAGAAATATAACCAGACTCGCTATATTTAAGGCTCTATTGAAATCTTGATAATACTCCTCATTTCCATTAAATACAGTATCACGAATCACATGAAAGCTATTTCTGATGTCCTTAATTGGAAACATAATTAAAATAATTCATAATATAATTTTAAAATAACTTCTCTCATTTCTCTTAATTGCTGTAAAGATACTATCTTTTTTATAACATCCTCATAATTTTTAGCAAACTCACTATATTCTTTTGTAAAATCGTCTTCTTCAAAACCGTCAAAAATAGGTGTTACTTTCATAATAATGTTTCCTGTGTACTCATACAACCAAGTTGCATAGTTCAAACCTACAAAACAACAATGTCTTTCACCTATCCATTGCCCCTGATCATTCATAATAATATTCTCCTGCATTTGTTCAGCATAAAGACATCGGTAGTATTCATTTAACAGCAACCCTAATTTTTCCTCTTCTAATGCACCATTTAAACTACAAACTCCTTTATCGTAATGTTCTACTATATTCTTCAATGCCAACAAATTATCCTTAAACAACACTATAGACTTTCCATCTAAAATCAATTTAATGTATACATCAGTATAATAATCACAATCTTCCACATCCAGTAATAATACCAATCTATATTCCGCATCTTCCATAAGTATATATTCCATCATTGAACAATCTTTCCTTTCTTATTAACCATTCCTGCTTTTCTCAAAACTGCTTTCATGGTTTCTGATAACTCATTCCAAGAACGAACATGACCATGAAAATTTCCACTTGTTGTTTCATCAAAGACTACGATCTCACCATCACTAATTCCCACTCGTCTTGTAGTATTAGAACCGATTGCAACAGAATTATCCAATGCATCTTGACCTTTGTTGGGAGCCTTGTTTTTTACAGCATTATTCTTATTACCATGATAATCTGCTTTTTCATAGATACCATTAGATCCACTACCACTACTATACACCACTCTATTCTTCGGCACATCATCAATGTCTCTAACCTTTATCCGCTGTCCATCTGGCGTTATGTACTCATACGAATACAGTTCCCCATTTTTAATTTTTCTGACTGTGTCTTTCGCTTCTCCAATATATTTGTTTATGTTTACCTTTTCATCTATCCATATTTTTCGCAAATATACTTTATATTTCGCTGTATTCTTAGTTACAGCGTTGCCTACCTTTATGACACTTCCAGAAATTTCTGAACCTATTTTTACAAGCTTTTTTCCGCCTTTTATTACCATTTTCCCATTGACTACAGGAATAATCATACAAGCAAGCGAAATACCTCGCTCCACTTTGGACAGTCTTTCTCCTGTCACTAAGTC
>JAFQAU010000013.1 GCA_017399885.1 Lachnospiraceae bacterium | reverse complement strand
CGAAGGAAGGAATTACCGTACATTTTGTATCCGATTGGTCTAGTGCCAATATTTATTATTGGAATGCCTTACCAAAGGATAAAGAAACTGCATGGCCTGGGGAGGCTATGAAAAAAGATTCTAATGGATATTATACCTATGAATTTAGCGATGCTTCTAAGATTAATTTATTGTTTACCAATGGAAGTGAGCAAACAGATGATTTGACTCTTACTTCAGGTGAATGGTGGTACATAAATGGCACTTGGTCAAAATACGCACCGGGGGAAGGTCCTACCCCAACACCAGTGGTAACAGTAGCACCATATCAAAAGAGTAATGATTTCCGTGACGAAACCATTTATTTTGCAATGACCACAAGATTTTATGATGGGGATCCATCTAATAATGCATATTGTTGGGACGATGCAAAATTAAAGAGTATTGAAAATAATGATCCTGGTTGGAGAGGTGACTTTAAAGGGTTAGCAGAAAAGCTGGATTATATTAAAGCATTGGGATTCTCAGCTGTTTGGATCACACCGGTATGTCAGAATGCAAGCGGTTTAGATTATCATGGATATCATGCAAACAACTTTAAGAAGGTGGACGCAAGATATGAATCAGATGATTTTACTTATCAAGATTTGATAAATGCTGCGCATGAGAAGGATATGAAGATTATTCAAGACATAGTTCTAAATCATACATCTAACTTCGGAGAGGAGAATCTTTTACCTATTATGAAGAAAGATGATAACGCAGATCCAGAAAATATTGATGAATGTATGGTAATTGATGATCCTAACGGAATTATGCCATCTCAGGAAGAATATTCTGCTATGACAGGGGACGAACAGTATAACGCGAGAAAAGATGCATTAAAGACGGATGGTAAGGATACACAGTTTATTTATCATCATACCAGCCAGACAGAATGGGAACAGTATTCTGTACAGACCGGTTCCATTGCAGGGGATTGTGTAGACTTAGATACAGAGAATCCTATTGTTAGTGACTATTTGATTGATGCATATACAGGGTATATTAACATGGGTGTAGATGCATTCCGTGTAGATACCGTAAAGCATATTTCCAGATTAACCTTTAACAAAGAGTTTGTTCCGGCATTTAAAAAAGCAGGTGGCGATAACTTCTATATGTTTGGAGAATGTTGTGTATTGGTAGAAGATAAGACAAATAAAGGGATACCGTGTATTACTTCGTTTTTCTATACATGGAGTGAAACAAAGGATTATCCATGGACAGACCGTGTTACAAGAGCGAAAAGTGCAGAGGCACACTGGAAGGATAACGAAACACAAAACAGTGCTGATGCAATGAGAACAAGTGATAATGCATTTTTGAACGGAAATGAGTATCATGAACCGGATTACAGTCAAAAATCTGGTTTTGATATGATTGATTTTAGAATGCATCATAAGTTCCAAACGGCAAGTAAAGCTTTCGAAGCAGCAAGGGAATCAGAGGATGATGTGTATAATGATGCAACGTGGAATGTAACCTATGTGGATTCCCATGATTATGGTCCAAATAATTGTTTACATAAAAGATATGATGGTGGAACAGAGGCTTGGGCGGAAAACCTTAACTTAATGTTTACCCATAGAGGAATTCCGTGTGTTTATTATGGTAGTGAGATAGAATTTCAAGCAAACAAACAAATTGATCCAAGACAGAATGATAGTTGGGTACCTTATAATGAGAGTGGTAGAGCTTACTTTGGAGATCATATTGAGGGTAGTGTAAATACTACAGGTTTTGCGGAATATAATGGAGCAACAGGAGCAATGGCTGAAACATTGAACTATCCACTTGCAAAACATATTCAAAGATTGAATTTGATTCGTAGAGCAGTTCCTGCACTTCGTAAAGGGCAGTATTCTACAAAAGATGTCAGTGGAAGTGGCATGAGTTATAGAAGACGCTATACTGCTAACGGAGAGGACAGCTATGTATTAGTAAATTTATCCGGACAAGCAACATTCTCTAATGTGCTAAATGGAGAATATGTGGAGATAATTACAGGCGAAAAGGTGTCTGTAACAAATAATACATTAACTACAGAAGCAGTAGGTAAGTCCAACATGCGCGTGTATGTATTACAAAATGATACAGCAAAGATGTATGGAGCAAACGGAAAAATTGGACAAGATGGAGCTTACTTAAAATAGAATATGGCAGTAACAGTTCAGCCTTTGGCTGAACTGTTACATGATAAAATGGTAAAAATGCTTTCAATTAGTCATGGCAATGGTATTTACCAATTTTACAAACTCACTTTTATAAATATCTGCAGTGGTATCTGATTTTTTGGCAAGCTGAATTACATTGTCAAAAGAAGCTTCTCCCTTGTAGGTACTGTCTCTAAGAAGCAATCCAAATTCTGCAACTGCCATAGCAAAGGATAGATCCTTAGATGGGTTAGATGTATAGTAGGAATCAAGACAATTATAAGAAAGCTCCTTGCTTTTTTCTTTATCAGGCTCCTTATATCTTATTTTTAAGGTCATCCAGTTACAATCATAATCGTCTGCTGTTGGGTGATCCTTTAAGTATTCTCCTATTTTATAGTTTTCTGTCATTTCCACCTCATATAGTGCAGTAACACTATGTCCGGAGCCTATCTCACCTGCGTCTTTTTTATCATTTTCAAAATCTGCATTTTCCATTACCCTATTTTCGTAACCAATTAAACGATAGTTAGCAATTATATTAGGATCAAAAGCTACTTGAAATTTTACATCCTTAGCAACCGTGGTAAAATTTGCCCCCATTTCTTCTACCATCACTTTTTTCGCTTCGGTTAGGTTGTCAATATAGGCATAATTTCCATTTCCTTTGTCTGCTAAGAGTTCTAGTTTTGCGTCTTTATAATTTCCCATTCCAAATCCAAGGGTGGATAAAAAGATACCTTCCTTTCTTTTTTGGGAAATAAAATCTTCTAATTCTGCATTATCAGTAATTCCCACATTTAAATCACCGTCAGTAGCAAGAATCACCCTGTTATTGCCACCTTTTATAAAGTTTTCTTTGGCAAGCTGATAAGCAGTTTCGATTCCAGCGCTTCCGTTAGTAGAACCACTGGCTTCTAAGTTTTCAAGTGCGGTGAGAATGGTATCTTTGTCATTGCCTGATACACCCTCCAATACTACTTTATCTTCCCCAGCATAGGTAACAATAGATATTTTATCATTGGCCCCTAGTTCATTGGTAAATAAAGAGAATGCCTTGGTTAATAAAGGAAGCTTATTGGAATCAGACATGGAGCCGGAAACGTCTAATAAAAATACAATATTAGAGTCCGGGGTATCTGTAAAGTCTACCTTTTGGGTACTAAGCCCCACGCGAATAATGTTATGATCCGGGTTCCAAGGGCAGATGGTAGATTCCATGGATACCCCAAAAGGCTCTCCCTCCTTAGGAGTAGCATAATCATAAGAAAAATAGTTAAGTATTTCTTCAATTCTAACAGCATCCTTTGGAATTTCCTCTAAAGAACAGTCGTTGTTAATCATTCTTCGAATGTTGCTGTAGGACGCTGTATCTACATCAGCCGAAAAAGTGGAGGTGTCATTTTCTGTGGTAGAAATAAAAGGATTTTCTGTAATGGCTGCATATTCCTCAGTGGATACCATAACTGAATCAGGGTCATAAGGCTGTATGGTATCTGTATAATGTCTGGAATTAGATTGGATACTATAGACATCATTGGTACTTGCTTCTTCTTCTACCGTTTCAGATACAACAACATCCGAAATATCAGGATTAGAATCCTTATTGGAATCTTTGGTAATCGTTTCCCTGTCATTGACAACTTCGTTTGTGCTGGTGTTTTTTGAGGCACATCCTGTGGTAAAAGACATTACTTGGGTAAATAATAACATAAATAGGATTAAAATCGTTGTTTTTTTCTTCATAACTATACACTCGCTTTCTTTTGTGGTAACAACGGTTACCTTTTTTGATTTTATTTGACACATACACCGTAAAGTTATTGAAACGATGGAATGAAAAATGTGTCTATCATATATACGAAATGAAAATAAGATTTTTATGGAAAATTTTAAATATTTTTTTAAAAATAGCAATTGCATGAATCATAAGAAATGGAATATGATAAAAGAAGATAATTAGTAACTGTTCTGGCCGAATGGTTGAATCCATACGAAAATAAAATATAAGGAGCCATAAAGATGAAAATATGTACTATATTTACAGGAGGCACGATTGGAAGTAAAGTAGGAGAGAATGGATTTATTTCTCCAAAACACCAAATGCCTTACCGTTTACTTGACCTATATAAAGAGAAGTACCTTGAAGAAATTGTATTTGATACAGTGGAGCCTTATTGTATACTAAGTGAAAATCTAGAAGCCAAATATCTTCGGATACTGATTGATAATATAATAGAGCAACTAGAGAAAAATGCATATGAGGGAATCATTATTACCCATGGAACAGATACCCTGCAGTACACCAGTGCCATATTGGGGTATATTTTTGGAGATGCAAACATTCCTATTTTACTGGTTTCCAGCGATTATCCATTGGAGGATATACGGGCAAATGGTTTGGAAAATTTTACGTATGCAGTACAATTTATTAAAGAAAAATTAGGAACGGGAGTGTTCGTTAGCTATTGCAATAAAGGAGGAGAACCAACCATTCATAGGGGAACCCGCCTGCAACCCCATGCTTCCTATTTAGCAGATGTGTACAGTGTAGGAAATGCCTATTACGGAAAATTTGTAGAGGGAGTATTTTCTAAAAATGAAAGGATACAGGAGATAGGAGGAGAAAAAACCTTGTTTCCAAGGAAGGATACCATTACTTTAAGTGAAAATGGGAATGAGATATTGCGGGTAGTACCTTATGTGGGGATGCAGTATCCTGCCATTACAGAGAATATAAAGGCGGTATTGTTAGAGAGCTATCATTCCGGGACAATTTTTGTAGGAGACAGGTTTTCTGAATTTATGAAAAATGCAAGAGAGAGGAAGGTTCCTGTATTTTTACATGGATTAGAAAAGCAGGAGAAAGCCTATGATACAGTGAGAATCTATCAGGAAATGGGGGTTATTCCATTAGACAAAAGCTCTGTGATTGCACAATATTGTAAGCTTTGGCTTTCTGTTTGTAATGGACTTATGGTAGAAGAAGTAATGCAGACTTGTGTAGCAGGGGATATCTGTTAAATAAGTTTGTATATTGAGTGAAAAAGTTCCATATGGAAAAAGGCATTTAGCAAAACAGAGACTAATTTTTTCACAAAGTATACACAAATATTTAATAAAATAGAAAAGGTTTTTATGACTATTTAGAACAGGGTGTCAAATGTGCTTTTGACACCTTAATCCTAATTAAATGAAAAGTTGAGGAGGGTCAACATTGATTGAAGTAAAAAATCTTGTGAAAAACTATGGAGATCATAAGGCTGTGAAGAATCTAAGCTTTAAAGTAGAAAAAGGGCAGGTATATGGTTTCCTAGGACCAAATGGGGCTGGAAAGTCTACCACTATGAACATTATTATTGGATATCTTTCAGCAACATCAGGAGAAGTTATTATTAACGGACACAGTATTTTTGATGAACCTGAAGAGGCAAAAAAATGCATTGGATATCTTCCGGAGCTTCCACCTCTATATCAGGATATGACAGTACTAGAATATTTGAAGTTTGTGGCTGAACTAAAGAAGGTAAAGAAAGCAAAACGTGCAAGTATGATAGAAGAAGTAATGGAAATGACGAAAATTACAGATGTAAGCAAACGTCTGATAAAGAATCTATCCAAAGGATATAAACAGCGTGTAGGTCTTGCACAGGCAATTTTAGGTTTCCCTGAGATTATAATCTTAGATGAGCCAACCGTAGGATTGGATCCAAAGCAGATTATAGAGATACGTGATCTTATTAAGAAATTAAGCAAGAATCATACTATAATTTTAAGCTCTCATATTATGCAGGAAATTAGTGCAGTTTGTGACCATATTCTTATTATAAATAAGGGAGAGTTGGTAGCAGAGGGTACACCTGAAGAGTTAATTGAGCTTTCTCAAACAACGCAGGAAGTAAAGCTTCGTGTGAAGGGAAATAAATCAGCAATAGAAAATCTATTGAAGAAAATAGAAAAGGTACATAAATTTGAATTTTCCATCTCAGAAGAAGAGGGAACCGTGGATGTATTGGTATATGCCAAGAAACAACAGGATATTAGAGAAGAATTATTTAAGCAATTTGCAAAGGCAGATATGCCGATTCTTTCTATGAGCGCCCAAACAAAATCTTTAGAGGATATATTCCTAGAGGTTACAGGCAATAAGAGTAAGAAGCTTTCTAGTAAGAAAACAGAAAAGCCTGTAAAAAACAATGAACAAAAAACAGAAGATAAAAAAGAAGATAAAACAGAAGAAAATATAGAAAAAATTGAAGAAAAGGCAGAAAGTGAGGAATAAGAATGAGAGCCATTTATAAAAGAGAAATCGGTTCGTATGCCCATTCAATGATTGGATATGCGGTTGTAGCTTTTTTCCTATTAATAGCAGGATTATTTTTCTGGGCAGTTAACTTAGATGGAGGAAGTCCTTCTGTAGGAGGTACAATGGCAAATTGTATGATGATATTTATCTTAGGTCTGCCTGTAGTTACCATGCGTTTGCTGTCAGATGAGCAGAAGCAGAAAACGGATCAATTGTTATTTTCCACACCGGTTAGCATTTGGGATGTAGTGCTTGGAAAATATTTTGCAGCAGTTACAATATTTACTATTCCATTTATCGCAATTTGTACAATGCCTATGGTATTAAAATTGTATGGAGATATAGATTTTTTATCTAATTATGCTATGATATTTGCATTTTGGGTACTAGGAAATGTTTTTCTTGCACTTGGGTTATTAATTTCTTCATGGACAGATAACCAGATTGTTGCATTGGTAGTTTCTATTCTACTTTATCTTGCAATTTACTATTTACCATCCATTGTAACCTTAATGCCGGAAACAGCAATGTCATCCTTAATTGGATTTATGATAGTGGTTGCGCTTTTGGGATTATTTGTATTTATTTACGTTAGAAACTTAATTGTAACAGGCTTGTTTGTTATAATTGGAGAAGCAGCATTATTAATTATTTATGCCATCAAGTCTACAGTTTTTGAATCACTATTCTTAAATTTTGTTATCAATATTTCTTTATCAACAAGATTTAGTGAGTTCTTGAATATGAAATTCGACATAAGTACATTGGTATATTATGTATCTTGTATTATTTTATTTTTGTATATGACAGTACAGTCAGTGCAGAAAAGAAGATGGAGCTAGAAAGGAGAAGCTGTTGTGTTAAAAAAAGAAAAAAAAGAAAGAAATGCCAAAAGCAACTTATTTAGTTTTTCAGGCAGACGATTTCAAAGTGGAAGTTTTAGTGCGGCAATGGTTTTGGTAGTACTAGCAATCATTGTTCTAATTAACTTAATATTTACAAAGATTCCGAATAAATATACAGATTTTGATATAAGTCAAAACAAACTATATTCCATAGGGGAAGAATCCTTAGAACTATTAAAAAATGTGGAGGAAGAGGTAACTATTTATTACCTAACAAGTACGGTAAATAAAGAGTATTATCCACAGCTAAACAAGGTTCTAGAGAAATATGAAGAAGCATCGGATAAAATAAAGATTGTGCAGAAAGACCCTGAGTTATATCCGGCATTTGGAAATTCTTATGATGCATTGGAAACCACATTGCTTATTGTGGAAAGTGATAAGAGATTTAAGTTAATTGATGAAAGTGAAATTTACGTACTATCTAATTATGAAGATGTTTATTATTATGGTGCAGCAGAGGAACACGAATTTTCTGGAGAAAACTTACTTGCTAATGCTGTAAATTATGTATTGGCAGACAACCTTCCAAAGGTATATATGTTGGAAGGAAACGGGGAATTAGAGTTAGATGACACCTTTAAGGAAATGATTACAGACAGCAACATTACCTTAGAAACACTAAATTTAATGACCAAGGATGCAGTTCCTGAAGATGCAGAGGCACTTATTATTTTGTCGCCGGAATATGATTTAAATGAAAATGCTACGAAAGCTATTCTTACCTACTTAGAAAATGGAGGAAATGCCATAATTTTCTCAGATTATCTTGGAAAAGATAAAGAAATGCCAAACTTTTTATCCATTGTAGAAGCCTATGGTGTAACCATAGAAAAAGGTATGGTATTTGAAGGAAACAAAAATTATACATTCCAAGATACGCCTGCTTTGGTAGTACCAGAAGTAAAAAGTCATGCTGTTACCAATATTGTAACAGAGGCGAATGGTACGCTTATGCTTCCAAACGTACAAAGTATCGTAGAATTAGAAGATAAAAAAGACACTATTGAAATCACTACATTGTTATCTACTTCTGCAGAGTCTTATTTAAAAGCTGTACCAGAAGATTCGGAAAGCACTAGCAAGCAGGAAGGGGATGCAGAAGGACCATTTTCGTTGGCAGTTGCCATTACAGACAGTGAAAAAAGTGAGGAAGAAGAAGACGGGCTTGGTGAGGTTAAAACCAAGATTGTTTTATTCAGTTCTTCTGCACCTGCAGATGTAAATATTTATGCACAAGTAACACCTTATAATGCAAGTCTTCTTTTAGATACACTTGGATGGATGTGTGAAATGGAAGATAGCATTTTTATAGCAAGTAAAAGCTTAGCTGTAGAGTATTTAACCTTAACTTCTTCTCAAGTAAACCTATGGAGAAATGTTTTCTTATTTGCACTTCCTACTGTAGTGATAGGAGCAGGCCTATATGTAACGTATAGAAGAAAACGCAGATAATCGGAAAGCAGTAAAAGTATCTCATACCAGGCTGTTAGCCGGTAATGAAAAAAATGAGAGCTGATATAGGTTTTGGAAGGGAGGAAGGAAAGTAAGATGAAAAAGCAAACAAAGAAATTGTTAATCGCCCTTTTTGCTTTGCTTATTCTGGCAGGTGGATATGTGGCACTCATGTTATTCTCACCAACAGAAGAAACAGAAGAAAAAACAGAAGAAGACGAAGTGGTTTATACGGTGGAGGAAGATACCATTCGTAAAATTACATATACCAATTCTAATGGAACCATAGAACTAGTTTTAGAAGAGGATGCATGGAGTAGTCCAACGGATGAAGCTTGTCCTGTAAATGGCTATACAGTAAAATCCATGATTACGGCCTTGCAAGAAATTAAAGCTTCCAGGACGATTACGAAAGAGGAAGCAGATCTAGAGGAATTTGGATTTAGTGATCCTACTTTGGTAGTAGATTTTGAGCAAAAAGATGGAACAAAGACTACATACACATTGGGAATGTTAAATAATGTAGTGGATAAATATTATTTTCAAGTATCCGGTAATGATAATGTGTATTTAATTGATAGCACTTTGTATCATTCTTTTGACTATGATTTGTTACACTTGGCAGAAGTAGAAGAATATCCGTCCCTTGGGGCACAAGATATTTATGAGTACACCTTAACCTTAAATGGAGAAACTATGTATTTTAAAGATACAAAGGATGTAGCGCATAAAAAGAACGCAGAGGAAATTCCGGATTCTTTGTGGAAATATGGTAAAAGTGAGGATGATTTGAAGCGACTGGACACAGACTCTGCGGATGAGTTGATTCAGGAAATTATCAGTTTAAGCAATTCGGAATGTGTTACTTATAAATTAACCAAACAGGATTTAAAGGATTGTGGTTTGGATAGTCCTAAGATGACTTTAAAGGTAAAATACACAGAATTGGATATCTCAGAGGAAGATTCAGAAGAATCAGAAATAACGGATCATAGCTATACGATTTATTTTGGAAATAATGATCCGGAAAGCGGAGAATACTACGTAAATATGGAAGGTTCCAATGCTATTTATACCATGAATGTGTCAGATGTTGATGTTTTAATGAGTGCATTTGAAGAAAAATAAGAAACAGTCGGGAAGTGTGAAGCTTCCCGACTGTTTTTGCCTTATAGGAAAAATGTCCACACCTTCCAATACAGCCTTCGACTAGGATGCCCACGAATTGGTAAATGAACAGATAACTGGATTTACAATAAGGCTGAAATAAGAAAAAGGAAAGTATAGAAATGAAATAGATGTTATGATATAATGAGGGTTAGTAGTAACAGTACAGCCGGATGGCTAAATTGTTATAGAATTGGGCAAGTTCCTATGATTGGCACATGAAATGGGAAGCCCCATTTGAACTGTTACGAGTAGTATTTTTTTGAGAGAGCGAGAGAATCGCCAGGAGGAAGAAAATGAAGAAAAAGCGCCAATCTGTAATTATATTGGTTATGACACTGCTATTAGGAATGCAGAGTGTTTTAGTTGCCAATGCGGCTATAGCAGGTGAAGAAATAGAGAATGTTTTAAATGTGGATGCTTCTGATGCGCAAACAAGCTACGAACCGGAAGCTTTACCGGTTTTAATAGGAGAAGAGGTTTCTGATAGCGTATTTGAAGAAAGTGGCGATTTTTCAGCTATGGGAAATGTGCCAACTTGTACAGTGAAAACCAAAAAAGAATTTATGAATAAATTGCATAAGTATCTTAATAAAAGGAAGACTAAATTTGTTATTCAATTCAAAGGAAGTTATAAGAAAATATATAAAAATAGTGTAGAGAATATGTTTCAACAGGCATGGAATATTGATAACAAAAAAACAAGTAACGATTTCGATTATTTACATTTTAATATTTCAAAATATGGTTTCCAGATTCCTTATTATTCAAAGAATTATACCAGATTTGTATTTCAGATAAAATACAGGGAAACGGCAACTCAGCTAAAAAAAGTAAATAAAAAGGTTAAAAAAGTACTAAAAGATCTTAAGTTGGAAGGAAAAACAAGAATAGAAAAGATACAAGCGATACACGACTATATAGTGTCTACCTTTACTTATGATACTAGCTATTCTAACTTTACTGTTTATGATGGATTAGTAGATAAAAGTCATGCTACAGTTTGTCAGGGATATGCTTTATTGTTTTATAAAATGTGTACAGAAGCAGGGATTCCATGCAGGTACGTCTATGGTCAGGCAGGGGTGAATCATGCTTGGAATATTGTAAAAATAGATGGGGAATGGTATCACATAGATACTACATGGGATGATGGAGATAGTGAAGCTACACCCATTCTATATGATTATTTCTTGTTAGGTATGAAAAACATGGGTGTAGACCACGAAATAGATAGTTATTTTACAAAAAAATCTTTCAAAAAGAAGTATCCTTTCTCAAAGAAGGATTACACATGGGATAGAGATTACTATGCTACCATAAAGGAATCTACACCAACACCGGCAGAGGTAATAGAAGAGACTACAGAACCTACAGTGACACCACAGGCTGCAGAGTCCATGGAATCTATGGAGGTTTATGATATAGAGAAAGAGTCCACAGAAGAATTTTCGGTTAAGGAGCAATTACAAACAGTTATATCCAATACTACGGGAGATTTTGAAAGAGACTTGTATTTGCAGTGTATTACTACAAATCTAAGAGGACAGTGGAGGTATGAGGAACAATCAGAACGCCAGCGCATAGTGTATGATTATTTTATACAGTGTTTGTACGATGTAGTTGGTGCTATGAATGAAGAACAATACGAACAAATGAGTGAAAATGTTGCTTTGATAAATGATTTACTTATGGTTGTTTTGGAATATTGGAATGTTCATATTTCTACCCGTATAGATGAATTATTAGAGAGTGATATGTATAGTAATGAAGTGGCACAGTTAATTTTGAACGATTTTACGGTAGCCCAGTTAGGAGAATTAACGGTGGATGAGTATGAGAAGCTGTATGAGAGCTATGATAATAAGATATTAAAAAAATGCTATGAAGGCGTGTATTATCAAGTGATAGACCATATGAAAGCAACCGTAATAACAGATTATTGTACGTATGCCAGTCAATTAGCAGCCAAAGTATAGATGGTAACAATGGCAGAGTATGAAAGGGGTATATAAAATGATAGATGTAAAAAAAATAGACCAGATGTATTATTATGAGGGAAAAGATTTAGGAGCAGTATATAGTAAGGAAAGTACCTCTTTTAGAGTATGGGCACCAACAGCAGAGGTTGTAAAATTGTGCTTATATGAAAAAGGAGATGGGGATTGTCTTATAGAAACCATTCCAATGATGCTTGATGTAAAGGGAACCTGGTATACCAAAGTGGATAGAGACTTAAATGGAATTTATTACACATATAAGGTGAAATTCCAGAATGTAGAAAATGAGGTAGTCGATGTCTATGCAAAAACAGCAGGTGTAAATGGACAGCGTGCCATGGTTCTTGACTTTACAAGTATGAATCCGGATGGCTGGAACGAGGATAGGCCTATAGCACTAAAGAAAAATACGGATGCCATAATTTATGAGCTACATGTAAGAGATTTATCGTCGGATGCTTCAGCAGGAATTAAGAATAAATATACTTTTAAAGGGTTGACAGAAACGGGAACAAAAAGTCCTGATGGTTTAGCAACTGGCTTGGATCACATAAAAGAGCTTGGAGTAACGCACGTACATTTATTACCATTACATGAATTTGGCAGTGTGGATGAAACATGTTTGGAGGAGAATCAATTTAATTGGGGATATGATCCTGTAAGTTATAGTGTATTGGAAGGTTCCTATTCAAGTGATCCATATCATGGAGAGGTTCGCGTGAAGGAATTTAAAGAGGTAGTGCAAGCTTTTCATAACAATGGAATTGGTGTGGTTATGGATGTGGTTTACAATCACACTTTCAAAACGGAGGATTCTTATTTTGAGATGACCGTACCGGGATATTATTATCGCATGAAGGGCGACGAGTTTGCTGATGCTTCCAAGTGCGGAAATGAAACTGCTTCGGATCATTTAATGATGAGAAAGTTCATGATTGATTCTCTATGTCATTGGGCAAAAGAATATCACATAGATGGCTTCAGATTTGACTTAATGGCTATTCATGATGTAGATACTATGAATGAAATTGCTAAGGCACTAAGAGCTATTAATCCTAACATGCTAATTTACGGAGAAGGATGGGCAGCGGATGTGGTACAGCTTCCGGAAGATAAGACAGCAAAGAAAGCAAATGCAGGACTAATGCCACAGATTGCTATGTTTAATGATAATATTAGAGATGGTGTAAAAGGGCATGTTTTCTATGAGGAGAAGCAAGGATTTGTAAATGGTATGCAGGGCATGGAGGAAGAGATTAAGTTTTCTGTGGTAGCTGCTACAAAGCATCCTCAGGCAATGAAAGGGAAAGAGCCGGCATGGGCACTTCATGCAGGACAGAGTGTAAATTATATTTCTGCACATGATGACTTAACCTTATGGGATAAATTAGCAATTAGTAATCCGGATGCCACAATAGAGGAAAGAAAGGCAATGAATCGTCTGGGAGCAGCTATTGTATATACTGCACAGGGAATACCGTTTATGCAGGCCGGGGAGGAAATGCTTCGTACTAAGCCGGCGATTACACCCGGACGCAAATATAATAATGACAGTTATAATTCCCCTGATAGTGTAAATAGCCTAAAATGGGGACAGAAAAAAGAATATAAAGATATTTTGGAATATTACAAAGGGCTTATTGCATTCCGCAAGGAACATGGTGCTCTTCGTATGCTACAGTCTGAGGATATACAGAAGAATCTTATATTTATGGAAACCTCAGATAATGTGGTTGCATATACTATTACGAAACCAGATAATAGCGAAGCATTAGAAGTAATCTGTATTATTTATAATGCAAATCCTACAGAAACACAGGTTACCATTCCAGAAGGAAATTGGAGTGTGTATGTAAATAAGGAGCTTGCGGGAACGAAAGAAATAGAAGTAATTACCGGCGGAACGATTACTGTTCCGGGAATTAGTGCACTAGTCCTTGGGAAAAAATAATTTGTAAATTGTATACACAGATAGCACAGTAGGTGAACAATCCTACTTATAATTAGCTGAATAGGATAATTGGGACAAGAGATAATGTTACTGTTTCACATAAATTTAACCCTGCCAACCAGAAAGAGCTTGGCAAGGATGTGAAAGGTAAGGAAATTACTTATTTAAAAAGCATTTTTGCTTTGAAAGGTATGGTTGTATGAATAAGTCAAAGATTGATAGGAAGTTAAATTCTTATCTACGGTGGCCACTTTATCTTTCTGTTTTATTGGTCTGTATGAACCTTGCAATTTATTGTGTTGATAAAGAGGCAGGAATTATAATGACTATTTTTCTGGTATTATATATAATAGTAGCCTTGTGGTTATTTTTTTCCAGAAAGCAGAATATAATGGCAGGTGTTGTTAGTTATGCAAGTGATTATTCACAGGTACAACGTCAATTGATGAAGGAACTGGTACTTCCTTATGCAATGCTTGATTTGCAGGGAAGAATCATGTGGGAAAATGACGAGTTTTCAAATATTTTAGAGGGGAAGGATAAAGCTTTTCGACCTATATGGCAGGTGTTTCCGGAGATAGATAGGGAGATACTTCCAAAGGACTGTATGGATAAGGAAGTACAGGTTACCTGGAAAGAAAAGACCTACCGGGTAGTATTAAGGAGAATTGTAGTTGATGATTTTCAAAGAAAAAAAGGCTTTGATATCCCTAGTGAAGATAACTCACTAATAACTATGTATATGCAGGATGAAACAGAATTAAGATCCTATATAAAAGAGATAGAAGAAAACCAAATGATAGTAGGTTTATTATATTTGGATAATTATGAAGAAGCCCTTGAAGGAATAGATGAAGTAAAATCATCCTTGCTTTTAGCCTTGGTAGAGCGTAAGGTTAATAAATATTTACAAGGTATGGATGCTATTGTAAAGAAACTAGAGAAGGATAAATATGTATTTATGTTTAAAAACAGATATTTATCCCAGTTTGAAAATAGTAAGTTTTCTATCTTAGAAGAGGTACGTTCTATAAACATAGGTAATGAGATGGCAATTACCATTAGTATTGGATTGGGAATTAATAAGGAAAGCTATATGAAGAGCTATGAGTTTGCCCGTGTAGCAATGGATTTGGCATTGGGAAGAGGGGGAGACCAGGCTGTTATTAAGACCGGAGAAAAAATTACTTATTACGGTGGTAAGAGTGTGCAATTAGAGAAGAAGACACGAGTAAAAGCCCGAGTAAAAGCCCATGCATTGCGGGAGCTTATGGAGGCAAAGGAACGTGTGGTTATTATGGGACACTCCATTGGTGATGTGGATTGTTTTGGATCAGCCATAGGGGTATATCGAATTGCAAAGACCATAGGAAAGAAAGCCAATATTGTTATAAATGAAATAACTACATCAGTACGTCCTATGATTACAAGATTTTGGAATAATGTAGATTATGAAGAGGATTTGTTTTTAAATAGTGAACAAGCAAAAGAAATTGTGGATCAAAATACCTTGTTAGTGGTAGTAGACGTAAATCGTGTTAGTTATACGGAATGTCCGGAATTATTGGATATGACTAAAACTGTAGTAGTTCTTGACCATCATCGTCAAGCAGGAGAGGTAGTAGAACATGCAGTATTGTCTTATATAGAGCCTTATGCTTCCTCAGCTTGTGAGATGGTAGCAGAAATCTTACAATACATTGATGACAATATGAAATTACGTCAGGTGGAAGCAGATGCAATGTATGCGGGTATGATGATAGACACCAATAATTTTCTTACTAAAACCGGAGTTAGAACCTTTGAAGCATCTGCTTATCTTAGAAGATGTGGAGCAGACATTACAAGAGTGCGAAAGATATTTAGAAGTAGCATGAAGGAATATAAAATAAGAGCAGAAGCCATTCATGATATGGAAATATACAGGGATCATTATGCGATAACAGAATGTAAGGCAGAGGGCGCGGAGAGTCCAACCATTCTTGGCGCACAGGTAGCAAATGAATTACTAGATATTAATGACGTAAAAGCATCTTTTGTTTTGACAGAATATAATGAAAAGATATACGTAAGTGCCAGATCCATTGATGAGCTAAATGTTCAATTGGTTATGGAAAAATTAGGTGGTGGTGGTCATCTAAGTGTAGCAGGAGCACAATTAAGTGGAGTTGATATGTTACGAGCAAAACAAATGGTAAAAGATGCTTTGGAGAATATGTATCAAAATAATGAATTATAGTTTACAGTAGGTAAGTTTCGTTTTTGGATGAACTATTACTACAGTAGATAAGGAATAAAAAGGAATTTAGGAAGGACAGAAGGAAAGATGAAAGTAATATTATTAGAAGATGTAAAAGCACTAGGAAAAAAAGGCGAAGTAGTAGATGTAAATGATGGTTATGCAAGAAACTGCTTAATAAAGAAGAAGCTTGGTATTGAAGCTACACCAAAAACATTAAATGACTTAAAATTAAAGAATGCCAATGATGAAAAGGTTCGTCAGGAGGTATTTGAAGAGGCACAGGAATTTTCCAAGGAATTACAGGATAAAATTATAGAAGTAAAATTAAAGTCCGGTAAGGATGGTAGAACCTTTGGTTCTATTTCACCAAAGGAAATTGCAGAAGCTGCCAAGAAGCAACATGGATATGATTTGGACAAGAAAAAAATGCAATTATCGGAAGCAATTAAAACCTTAGGCACATATAAGGTTCCTATTCGCTTACATCCAAAGGTGACAGCGGAGCTTACGGTAAAGGTAACACAGATGTAGCATATTGTGATTAATGTGTATGGAAAGGAGTTATGAAAAAGTGATAACTCCTTTTTGTTTCCTTTATAGGAAAATTATAGGAGGATATGATGGAGGAATCATTAATAAAAAAAATACAACCCAATAGTATAGAAGCAGAGCGTTCTGTAATAGGATCTATGCTTATGGATAAAGATGCTATTCTGGCAGCATCTGAGATTTTACAAGGAGATGAGTTTTACCAGCAGCAATACGGTGTGTTGTTTGAAACCATGGTAGAACTTCATAATGAAGGGAAGCCGGTAGATCTGGTAACATTACCGGAAAAGCTTAAAGAAAAGGATTTACCTCCAGAGCTTAGTAGTATTGAATTTATAAGAGAGCTATTAAGTGCGGTACCCACTTCTACAAATGTAAAATATTATGCAAATATTGTAAGAGAAAAGGCAGTGCTACGAAGATTGATAAAGGTTACAGAAGGAATTGCTAATAGCTGTTATATGGGAAAAGAACCGGTAGAAGATATATTGGCAAGTACCGAAAAACAGGTGTTTGATGTTTTGCAGAATCGTTCTAGCGGAGATTTTGTAAGTATAAAAGATGTAGTAATACAAGCTATTGAAAGTATTGAAAAAGCAGCTAAAACCAGTGGAAAGGTAACAGGAGTACCAAGTGGTTTTTATGACTTAGATTATAAGACAGCAGGATTTCAACCGTCTGATTTAATATTGGTAGCCGCAAGACCTTCCATGGGAAAAACTGCCTTTGTTCTAAATGTTGCCGAACATGCTGTTATTCGTGAAAATGTGGCTACAGCTATTTTTAGTCTGGAAATGTCAAAGGAACAGTTGGTAAAACGTATTTTATCCATGAACTCAAAAGTAGATTCCCAAGCCATGCGTACCGGAGATTTGCAGGACGAGGATTGGATAAAGCTGGTAGAAAGTGCAAAAAAGATTGGAAGCTCCGGATTGATTATAGATGATACACCGGGAATTTCAATTTCAGAATTACGTTCTAAGTGTAGAAAATACAAGCTAGAGCATAATTTAGGGATGGTAATTATAGACTATTTGCAATTAATGTCAGGGGGAAAACACTCTGAATCCAGACAACAGGAAATATCTGAAATTTCTCGTTCTTTAAAAGCATTAGCAAGAGAAATTCAAGTGCCTGTTATTGCACTTTCACAGTTAAGTCGTGCGGTTGAACAAAGACCGGATAAACGCCCAATGCTTTCTGACCTACGTGAATCAGGAGCCATTGAGCAGGATGCAGACGTAGTTATGTTTATTTATCGTGATGATTACTATAACAAGGATTCAGAAGAAGCAGGGGTTTCTGAAATTATTATAGGAAAGCAGAGAAATGGTCCAACAGGAACAGTGAAATTGGCTTGGTTGTCCCAATATACCAAATTTGCAAACCTAGAGAGAGGAAGTTATTAGAGAAGAGATCTGTAATGGTTTCCTGTTCTTACCAAAACGATTACAGCAATATAAATTAAAAGGCAATTCTAAATAGATGTTTAGAAAGGGGAGGGAATATGGATAATAAAGAGATATTTGGTTATGTAGACCATACATTGTTACAGCAGACAGCAACATGGGAGGAGATTCAAAAGCTTTGTGAAGAGGGAATTAGATATCACACAGCTTCCGTGTGTATTCCTCCTGTTTACGTAAAGAAAGCTAAAAATTACGTGCAAGACAGGTTGAAAATCTGTACGGTTATAGGATTTCCCAATGGATACCATACTACACCTGTAAAGGTATTTGAAACAAGGGAAGCGATAAAAGATGGGGCAGATGAAATAGACATGGTAATTCATATTGGCATGGCAAAAATGGGAAAATGGCAGGAAATTGAAAAAGAAATTAAAGAAATAAAAGAAGCTTGTGAAGGACGGATTTTAAAAGTAATTATAGAAACCTGCTTACTTACGGAAGAAGAAAAAATACAGCTATGTAAAATTGTAACCAGCGCAGGGGCAGAGTATATAAAAACCTCCACAGGTTTTTCCACAAAAGGGGCCACTTTTGAAGATGTTGAATTACTAAAAAAACACGTTGGAGAACAAGTAAAAGTAAAAGCTGCAGGTGGTATTTCTTCTTTTGAAGATGCCAAGAGATTCCTTTCGTTAGGAGCCAATCGATTAGGAACCAGCAGAATAGTAAAATTGGCACAGAGAGGGGAGAACAAGTAATGACAGAAAGGGAATTAATAGAGCAGGCAATAAAAGGAAGAATGTATTCTTATGCACCATATTCAGGCTTTCGTGTGGGAGCAGCTATTGAGACAAAGGAAGGGGAGGTATATACCGGTTGTAATATTGAAAATGCAGCTTACGGTCCTACAAACTGTGCAGAACGGACAGCCATATTTAAAGCAGTTAGTGAAGGAAAACGAAGCTTTTCCCAAATTGCCATTATTGGAGGAAAAGAAGCTGGAAGTATTGTGACAGGATATGCTACCCCTTGTGGTGTTTGTAGACAGGTTATGATGGAATTTTGTGACCCCGGGGATTTTAAAATTATAGTAGCAAAGTCAGTGGATGATTACATAGTATATACCTTAAAACAATTAATGCCGGAAGGCTTTGGACCAAATAACTTAGAAGGTGGGTGTGATTTATGAGAATGTACGATATGATTGAGAAAAAGAAAAAAAATATACCTATGACTACTGAGGAAATGAAAGAAATGGTAAATGCCTATGTAGCAGGAGAAATACCGGATTATCAAATGTCAGCATGGCTTATGGCAGTATATTTTCAAGGCTTAGAAGAAAAAGAATTAACAGATTTTACCTTACAAATGGCACATTCCGGAAAAATGATAGATTTATCTCCCATTGAAGGCGTAAAGGTGGACAAGCATAGTACAGGAGGAGTAGGGGACAAAACTACTTTGGCAATTGGTCCCATTGTAGCAGCTTGCGGAGAAAAGGTAGCAAAAATGTCCGGTAGAGGTCTTGGGCATACAGGGGGAACAATTGATAAATTAGAAGCAATTCCAGGGTTTAAGGTAGAGCTAACCAAGGAGAAATTCTTTGAGAATGTGAATCAGATTGGCATAAGTATTATGGGACAATCAGAGGGTATTGCACCGGCAGATAAAAAACTTTATGCTTTAAGGGATGTAACAGCTACCGTAAATAGTATCCCTCTAATTGCAGCCTCTGTAATGAGTAAAAAGCTGGCATCAGGAAGTGATAAAATATTATTAGATGTAACCTGTGGTAGTGGGGCATTTATGAAGAATAAAGAAGAAGCGGTAGAGCTTGCTAAAATTATGGTAAAGATTGGGGAGCAGGCAGGAAAAGAAACGGTGGCATTGATTACTAATATGGATGTACCTTTAGGAAAATTTATTGGAAACTCTCTAGAAGTAGCAGAAGTAGTGGAATTATTAAATGGAAATGGTTCCAAGGATTTAGTGGAAGTATGTGTAGCATTGGCATCAAATATGCTTTATTTGGCAAAGAAAGATAAAGAAGCTTCCCAAACCATGGAACAATGTAGAAAAATGGTAGAAAAAGTTATTGAAGATGGAAGTGCTTTAAGAAAATTAATAGAAATGGTAGAGGTACAACAGGGTGATATTTCAGTAATTGAGGATACCCAAAAATTTGCAAAGGCAGATTATTATTATGATTTGGTTGCAACAAAAGGCGGATATGTTACAGGGATGGATACAGAAAAATGTGGTATAGCATCCATGTTATTAGGCGCAGGTAGAGAGCGAAAAGAGGACGAAATAGATTATAGCGCCGGCTTGTGTATATACAAAAAAACAGGGGATAAGGTCATAGTAGGAGATACATTGGCAACTCTGTATTCTAACAGCCACGAAACCTTCTCAAGAGCTGAAAAAGTATTAAGAGAGGCGTATGAAATAAAAGAAGAACAGGTAAATGAAGAAAAATTAGTGATTGCCAGAGTTACAAAGGATGGGATAGAATGGTATTAAAAGAAACTATTTAGCTACAGTTAAAATGTTACAAGATTTTCTTTTTTTGTGTGTATAAGTTAAAAAAGAAAGTTAGGAAGATTGTTATGGCAGTGAAAAAGAGGATGTTATTTATTTTTAATCCTAGGTCAGGAAAAGAAATAATAAAAAACAAGTTAGCAGAGATCTTGGATATCTTTGCAAAAAGCAATATGGAAATGGTTGTAAGACCCACTCAGTATGCCAGAGATGGATATGAGACAATTAAAAAAAATGGACACAAATATACCATTATAATAGCAGCAGGTGGAGATGGTACGTTAAATGAATGTGTAAATGGCTTGATGGAGATTGAAAAAGAAAAAAGACCATATTTTGGATATATCCCCACTGGGACTACCAATGATTTTGCTTCCAGTTTGGGAATTTCTAAAAATCCTATAGAAGCAGCAGAGGGTGTTTTTGATGGAGAAGATTTCTGGTGTGATATAGGAATGGCCACCACTGGTTACTTTGCATATGTGGCAGCTTTTGGAATATTTACTAACGTAGCCTATGACACATCCCAAGAAAGTAAAAATTTACTGGGACATATGGCGTACATCATGGAAGGCATTAAATGTATAGCCAATATGGATACCTATGAAATGGAAGTAGAGTATGTGAACAAAAAGGGAAAAAAGGTGAAAATAAAGGATGCGTTTGTATTTGGAATGGTGTCAAATACCCGTTCGGTAGCTGGAATGAATCTAGGGAATCATGATCATATTGATTTACAAGATGGATTATTTGAAGTGGTATTAATAAAGAAACCGAATAATCCATTGGAGCTACAAAGTACGATTAATGCGTTATTAACCAAAGATATGAACACAGACCGTGCGTATATTTTTCATGCAAGTGAAATAAATTTTAAAGGAAAAAAATCAGTATCCTGGACATTAGATGGGGAATTTGGTGGAAATCAACGTGAAATGAAAATACTAAGCTTACCAAAAGAAATTCTAATGAAGATACAGAAAAGAAAGCCTGTAGTTTTTAGTTGGAAAAATGGATTAATGAAGTAAATAAGAAAGGCTGTAATACTTAAGAAAAACATAACCGTTCGTCCGGTGAGACTGACCTATTGTGTTTTTCCTTGGTATCACAGCCTTTTTTCTTTATAGGAAAGCTCCTCCTATAAAATAAAAAACTCTACATTGTTCCTTTATAGGAAAGCGATACTTACCATTTCATTAAGATACCTGCCCAGGTTAAACCGCCACCAAATCCTGCAAGGGCAACCAAACTGCCTTTTTTGAGCTGACCTGACTTATTGGCTTCGTCTAGCAAAATTGCTATACTGGCAGCAGAGGTATTTCCATATTTGCTAAGATTTATAGGGAAGATATCCTCATTTAATCCTAATCTTTTTGCTGCTGTTTGGATAATACGTTTGTTTGCCTGATGTAATAAAACTAAGTCCAAATCAGAAGGGGAAACATTGCCTTTTGCTGAAAGTGCATTTACGATTTCAGGGATTTTTCTTACTGCAAACTTAAAAACCTCCTGTCCGTCCATATCAACATAAGGTGAAGTGGCTTCGTTGCGTACAAATGGATTTATAAGAGGTGCATTACCACAGGTTAATACATGTCCTTTGCTACCGTCTGCACCACCTTCCACAGCTATGATGCCTTCTTTTGAAGGTCCCATAACCACAGCACCGGCTCCATCTCCAAATAAAACACAGGTTCCACGGTCTGTCCAATCCATAATTTTAGATAATGTTTCAGCACCAATAATTAGAGCATGCTTTAAAATACCAGAAGAAATAAAAGCATGGGCTGTTTGTACACCATACATAAATCCGGCACAAGCAGCATTTAGTTCATAGCACATAGCATTGGTTGCACCAATTTCTGCCTGGACCTTACATGCAGTGTTTGGCATACTACCATCAGGAGTTAAAGTTGCTACAATAATTAATTCAATCTCTTCAGGAGAAATTCCTGCATCTTCCAAAGCGATTCTTGCAGCATCTACAGAAAGGGTTGTAGTTGTCTCTGTTGTTGCGATTCTTCGCTCACAAATTCCTGTTCTGTCACGTATCCATTCGTCATTGGTATCCACTATTGTTGCTAAAAGATCATTCGTTACTATCTTTTCAGGTAATGCACTACCTGTTCCTAAAATTGATGAAGTCATTTTATTTACCACCATTTCTTTTGATTACTTATCTGTATCGTCTGTATTACGTGTATCTCTATGTAATAGTTTAGTCCCTGTTGAACTGTTATATTTCTATATCAAACATAAGATGGAACTCATCTTTATACACAGTGATTGTATAAAATCCATTTAATTATACACCAAGAAATGGGATTACTTGCAAAAGAGATTGTATTTTAAAAATACAAAGAAAAATCTATATAATGAATAATAGTTCAGAACCCGGCTGAACTATTATTCATTTAGCATTGAGATTTACCCAATGGCGTGAACTGTTGCGGATGTTGTATCATTGTGTAAACATATTTTTGAATAGAATCATAATATGTGATAAAATAATGTAACAGTACAGGTCAAGATAAGGGCGGATTTTCATTACTTTTGATAATTTAATCATTAACATTGTAACAGTTTAGCCGGGGGCTGACCTGTTACATAATAGAATAGTACAATTTAAAAAGGGGAAATACGTTTCTTAACGAGAAAAAAAATCAATAAGGGCTTAATGAGAAAAAATATCAATAACATGCTTGAAAAAAATTATATCAAATGTTAAAGTTTAGACTTCCAAGCAAAACATAGCATAAATAACTGCTGTTGTGTAGAGAATCAACAGGGAAAGTCTGAAAAAAGTTTTATAGAGATTTGATTGTTACCGTTGATATGTTGCATGAAAGTTAGGTCCTGCTAACAAGAAGGAGATTGTTATGAAGAAGCTGGTAAATGTAGTAAAAGACAAAAAAGCAGATTTTATTTTGCTTAGTGGATTATTTGGTTTAGGTGTTATTTTTCTGTTTATTTTTCTTGTAGGAAAAAACACATCTTCCCAAAGTGTAGTTGTGCAGGTTGATGGAGAAGTAGTAAACAGCTTTTCTATTGAAGATAATATATCGTATACTATAGAAGGGAAGCAGGGAAGTAATGAACTGAGAATAGAGAATAAAAAGGTGTATCTCATTCATGCAGATTGTCCGGACAAATTATGTGTTAATACAGGGAAGATACAGTATGTTGGACAAAGTATTATATGCCTTCCTAATAAGGTAGTAATAGAGATTAAGTAATGGTTTAGTACCTTGACTGTAATGTTACGATGAAGGAGGCTCTAGCCAATGAATAAGAAAACAGAAAGAATTGCATTGTATGGTTTATGTATTGCACTTGCTTTTGTATTAAGTTATATAGAGTTTTTAATTCCTATTCAAGCCATGGTTCCGGGAATGAAGCTTGGTCTTACCAATTTAGTTGTAATCTTTGCCCTATATCGAATGGGAGAAAAATCAGCGTTTGTTGTAAATGTTGTTCGAATGTTATTGGTATCCTTTACCTTTGGAAATATGAAAAGTCTTTTATATTCTTTAGCCGGAGGAATACTTTCCTATGTTGTAATGATAGTATTAAAAAGAGTAAAGTCTTTTGGAATGGTTACCGTCAGTGTGGCTGGTGGTATATTTCACAATGTAGGACAGATATTAGTTGCAATGGCCATTGTAGAGACGACGGCAATTATATGGTATTTGACGGTGTTATTTTTTACAGGAATTTTATCCGGTTTTTTTGTTGGTTTCATTTCATGGATGATAATAAAGAAGATACCAGGTAATATAGAGGAGTTTTGAAATGTTTGATATAAGAAAAATGGAGATAAAAAGAAAAATTAGCGTATATATTGCACTTTGTTTTATAGTGACACTTGTTGGGTGCAAAAAAGAAGCAGATGTTAAGAAAGAGTATAGCCAAGGTGTTTTTGCTATGGATACCTACATGACCCTTACTGCCTATGGGGAAAAGGGAGAAGAGGGTGTAAATGAAGCAATAGAGGAAATACAAAGGTTAGAACAGCTTTGGGCTGTTACCTCTACCACAGGGGAAGTAAGCCAGATTAATAAAAATGGTTCTGGGGAGATCTCCCAGGATACCATAGAAATTGTAGAAAAAGCACAAGAAATTATGGAGGATACACAGGGGGCATTTGACATTACCATTTATCCTTTAATGGAGCTGTGGGGGTTTACAACAGGAAACTATCAGGTTCCAAAGGAGGAAGAACGGAATGAAAGGCTTGCATTGGTATGTGGGGAGAATATTGTGTTAAACAAAGAAGATAAAACCTTAACTCTTGAGATGGGGCAAAAAATAGATTTTGGTGGAATAGCCAAGGGATATACATCAGGAAAGATTATGGATATGTGGCGCGAAAAAGGAATTACTTCGGGCATTGTTTCTCTTGGTGGAAATGTGCAGGTATTGGGAACAAAACCGGATGGAACTCTGTGGAAAATAGGAGTAAAAAAGCCTGGGGACACAGAAGGTAATCTATTAGGAATTTTATCCGTTTCCGATTGTGCAGTGATTACATCAGGGGGATATGAAAGATATTTTGAAGAAGATGGCGTATCTTATCATCATATATTGGATACAGATACAGGAGCACCGGCAGATAGCGGGCTAATTTCTGTAACGATTGTTAGCAGGGACGGCGCTTTGGCAGATGGATTATCTACTGCATTGTTTACTATGGGAAAAGAAGATGCTATTACATATTGGAAAGAGCATAAACAAGAATTTGAAGCAGTATTAGTAGAAGAAAGTGGAGAGATATGGATAACAGAGGGATTAGAGGATAAATTTAGTACAGAGGAAAGTTATCAGATAATAGAAGAATAAATTCCGGTGTGCTGAACATAAAGGCACTGTTCTTTTCGGAGCAGGTAATCATATAAATGAAGAGAAAGGATTGATGTAAAGATGAAAGATAAGCTTTCTTGGCTGGGTTTAGCCATACCGGGTGTTATATTAACAGGCGTGGTAGGTGCATCGGCTTTGGTATTAGAACCTAAGTTAGAGGAAATTCCTCAAAAAATGGAATTGGTAATTGAGCAAACTCCAAAAGTAGAAGTCACCAATGCACCCGTTGAAAAAGCAATAGTGGTAAAAAACGAAAAGAAGAAAGACAAAAAAATAGAAAAAGTTTTATATAAAGCATCAGAGAATGGATATAAGGATGGTATCTATTATGGTTCTGCCAATGGATATATTCAGCAACTGTAACAGGTGCTAAGAATAAAAACATTAAGACAATCACAATTCCTGCAACTGTAAAAATCGAGAATGAGACATTAAAGGTAACAGTAATTAATAAAAATGCATTTAAAAACTTTAAAAAGGCAACAAAGCTTGTAATCGGCAAAAATATCACAACAATTGGGAAACAGGCATTTTATGGAAATAAAGCATTAAAGAATATTTCCATTAAGTCAACAAAAATCGCTTCAATTGGAAAGAAAGCATTTGCAAATGGAAACAAAAAAGCAAAAGTAACTGTTGCAGCAGCAAAGAAAAAAGCTTACAAGAAAATGTTAAAAAATGCAGGATTTGAAGGAAGCGTAAAATAATAGACACAAATAAGGATTTGTACCATAACAGACCTATTAAAAACAGTTCAGTCATTTTGGCTGGACTGTTTTTTTACTTTATAGGAAGGTTCCCCTTCCTATTTTTCTCATTCACACCAATATTTACACTATTCACCCCATTTTTTATGCAAGAAGGGAAAAAAGGTATACCATGAATATAGTAAGAATTGGAATGATTAAAGAAAGGAAGAAACAAAAGAAATGAAAAGGAAATTACCTTCATTATTATTATTACTAACTATAATAATACAATCACTAACCGCCTGTACCCAGGCAGAACCAGAGACTCAGACCACTACGGTTTCCAACACAACTACCAAAGAGAATGTCAAACAAAACAGCAAGGCTCAAGATGATTTTTACGGCTATGTGAATCAGAAAGCCTTACAGGAAATGGAGATTCCCTTTGGGGAGAGTAGTAATGGAACATTTTTACAGGCAGGGAAATTAGTGGAGGAACAACTGGATGAAATCATAGAACAGGTAGTTACTTCAAAAAAGAAATATCAGCCTGGAAGCAATGAGCAGTTGATTCGGGATATGTATGAGCAATGTGTTGCCTATGAGTATGAGACAAGTGGTGCAAAGGAACAGTTAGAGCAAATGGTAAATGAGATTGAATCAGCAGACAATTTGAATGAACTAGTTCCTGTCTTGGGAAAATTGTATACAGAATATGGCTGTGCAGTGTTATTTAAGCCTGTTGTTAGGAATAATGCATACCAATCTGAGAAAAATGCCTTGTATGCGGAGCATTTTTTAGGGGTATGTAATCAGGATTTAGAGGGGATATATGAGGAAGAGGCCAGTCGTACGGAGATTAAAATAACAGTTCAGACTGCATTATATGGACTTGGAATTCCATATAAAGAAGCAAAAAAGCGTGGAAAAGATACAACCTATATGCTTTTAGATTTAGCAGAAAAGACAGATTTTAGTTTAGCCCATATGGATAATATGTTTGAAAAGCTTACTTATTTTTCGGAAGAAGAAATGGAAGATATATTTCTCAATATAGACGTAACATTGTTGAAGGAAAGTTTTGGAGTTTTCCAAAATCCTTATGGTGGCTGGTATACCTATGATCCCAAACAGTTTCAATGTATCGGAACACTTTTCAAAGAAGAAAACCTGGAAAATATAAAAAGTTATGCAATTGCAGAATTGTTTTGTACCTATCAAAGCTGTTTATCCGACGATTTACAGACTCAAAGGTTTAAAACAGTGGAGGAAAAGGCAAAAAAATGCGTAAAAATTTATCTGGAAAGACAGCTAGGTGAATTGTATGCAGAAAAATATTATACAGAAGAATTAAAAACAAAGGTTACTAGGCTTTGCATGGATATTCAGGAAGCCTGTGAGAAAAAGATTGAGGCTGGAGACTGGATGAGCAAAAAGACAAAAAAGCTGTTAATAAAAAAACTCTACAATATTGAGTTTTTCCTTGGTGCACAAGAACCACATGTGATAGAGGAAAAGGATCAGGAGATCATTGGATCTAATCTGTTTCAGACGTTGTTACATATAAATAGTAAAGAAATCACAGATAATCTGGAACAAATTGGACAGCCTTATAATCCAAATGAGTTTGATATGTCACCACAAACCATGAATGCCTGTTATAGCCAAACAAACCGTATGACCATCCCATTGGCAATGATGCAACAGCCTATGTATGATGAGAATGGGGATTATGCTGAAAATCTTGGCAGTCTTGGAATGGTAGTGGCACATGAGCTGTCCCACGCGTTTGATTCTAGCTGTATTCTTTTTGATGAAAATGGAAACTACAATCCAAACTGGATTAGTAAGGAAGAGTATGACATATTTGTAAAACGTTCAGAAGCAGTGGTGGATTATTATGAAACATTTTATGTGATGGATGTTTATCCGGTAGACGGAATGCTTACATTAGGGGAAAACTACGCAGACCTTGGAGCAATGGAATTGCTGGTTACACTGGTACATAAAAAAGAGGATTATAAGAAATTGTTTGAAAGCTATGGAAGAACTTGGTGTGAGCTGATTGTAAGCACGCAGGCAGTGCAAATGTTGGAATTAGATGTTCATAGTCCCTCAAATGTCAGGGTAAATGCAGTGTTATCTTCCTGTGAGGAATTCTATGAAGCCTATGGAGTACAGGAAGGGGATGGCATGTACCGGGAGGAGCGTGTCAGTCGATGGTAAAATGCTATGTTTTGTCTACGTAGAAACCATAGTTTTGGTAGATCTGTGCATTTACTGCGTTGACCGTGAGAAGGAGTAGAACAGGAAAGGAATTGGAATAACAAATGAAAATTATTTTAAAACATACATTAAAAAATATCATAAGCAAACCATTGCGTACGGGACTGCTTTTATTTTGTGTGGCAATTTGTAGTTTTGCAGCAATGCTTGTATTTGACATGTCAAATAGCTTAGAGAATGTAATGACCTCCTTTTATGGTCAGATAGCAGGAAGCTCCGACCTTCTTGTGACCTATGAGAAAGGGATGGAGGAAGAATTATTTCAGGAAGCACCGGAATGTTCTTATATTTTTGTAGCTAACACAACAAATGCTTTATATAAAAGAGATGAATCCTTGTATAGTTATGTTATACAGGAATCCTTATCCATCATGGGCTGTGATTTAGAAGCTGCTAGTGGCATGGGGCTGATACCCAAAAATGTTAAGCTTAAACGAACACAGGTTGCCATCACAGAAAGCATGGCAAAGAATTATGGATACAAAGTGGGAGACAAGATTGCACTTACAGATGAAGTGGGAAATAAACTATTCTATGAAGTGGCATATACACTTCCACAGACCGGTATGTTGCTTAGTAAAAATGCTGCATTATTAAGTGTGGAAGGAATAAAGCAATTATATTTAGACAAGGTACCAATATATAGTATGGCGTATATTGATTTGCAGGATGGGGCCAAAACAGAAGAGATGAAAAAAGTAATTAAAAATAAGATTCCAACTGCCCAAGTGACTCCTTTGTATGACAGTAAAGAAGTAAAGGAAGCAACCACATCGGTAAAAAATGTATTTCTCGTGTTATTTCTTGTTTGTTTGTTATTAGTGCTATTTGTGACCATATCTGTGTCAGAGCGCATGATTTGTGAAAAAATGTCGGTCATTGGAACTTTTCGAAGCTTGGGGATTTCCAGTGCCATTACCAGCTTTATTCTGTTATTGGAAAATAGTTTTTATGGATTGATTGGAGGAGGTATCGGGGCATTTTTATATAGCTGTCTTCGAGAACCGATCCTTAACAGTATGGTGTATATAGATACTGCATCAGGTATACAAATGGAAGTAAATTGGGGAGAAACTCCAATATTATATTATGTATATGTGATTGCAGGAGCAATGGCAATCGAGTGCTTCTGTCCGTTGAAGGAGATTAGAAAAGCAGCCAGAACTTCCATACGTGATATTATTTTTGATAATAAGGATACGGAATACCATACAAGTAAAAGGGAATGGATAACAGGTGTGATTTTATTGCTGATTGCAGTTGTTACTGCATTGTGTCCAAAAACATTTTGGAGCTTATTAGTCTGTTTCTGTACCTCTGAGGGATCTGTATTTTTGCTTTATCCTTATATGGCTCGTTTCTTTTCTGTAATAATCTGTAAAGTGGCAAAACAGTGTTCCATGCCCGTTGCAAATTTTGCAGCAATGGAGATTAGCAAAAAGAAAAGTACCGTAGGAAGTGGAAGACTTTGTGTAACCGCTGTAAGCATATGTCTTGTGTTATTTATGATTAGCAATTCCTATTATTCCCTTTATACACAGGATATTTATGACTGTGATTTACTACTTCAGGGTATGACAGAAAAGACTACCACCTACCGTTTTATTGAAAAAATGGAAGGTGTTGACGACTATGAATACATTTACACAAATATGTCTGAAAATAAGATAAATGGGCAAAAGAAAACCATCAATGTATTTGGATATGAAGATTTTAAATACTTTAAGGGAATTGAAAATTTACCGGAACAAATCAAAAAAAATGAATGTATAATGGATGAATCTCTGGCAAAGAAGTTGGGTGTGCGTGAAGGGGAAACGGTTACAATTACATTCCAATGTGACAGCTTTATGCCTATTACAAAAAAACTAAAATTGGTTGGGTACTGTGACAGCATGCCATACGATTGTATAGGACAATCCGTTGTAATCTCCAAGGAGCTATATAAAAAAGTATTTTTGGATTATGCTCAAATAATGTTAGTAAAGACAAATGATATGTCCATAAAGGAAAAGATAGAAAATTATTCCGCAGGATCCATTTCAGATATAAAAACCTTAGAGGATTATCAGCAGGAACAAAAGAGGGATGCATCTGGCATGCATTAGAACAGGCATTAATTGATATTAAGAGAATGTATGAAAAAAGAGAAACGATTCTTTTGAAAGAAAATGGAGAAGAGCATGTTGTTGTTGCGGAAGATATTATATTTGCAGAATCTAGCAATAATTATGTTCGATTTGTAACTTGTGACAAAGAATATAGAGTAAGGATGAAACTAAATGAAGCACAGAACTTGCTTTGTGAAAATGTGCAATGTTTTTGCAGGATTCACCGATGTAGTATCATTAATCTTGGCCATGTGACAAGTTATAATGAAAAAGAAGTAAATTTGGATAATGGTGAAATTCTTCCCATAAGTAAAAGTTTTTTGTCGCAGTTTCGTACAGATATTTTTGAATATGTAAAATATCATGCAAGATAATGAATATTGTAACAGAACAGCCTCCGGCTGAATGGTAGCATATTTTTGAATTTAATGTCTAATTGTTAAGCTCGAAACTTAACAATTAGAGCTGGCAAGCTAAGTAAATAAACCAAACGGAAAGGGTGAGATTATGTCAGGTCAGGTTATGTTGACAGTGGCAAGTATAATTTTAGTTGAATTTATGCGTGGTTTTACATTGAGTTTTGCTGGTTTTATGGCATTAAAGCATGTATTTTTTAGAGAAACAAAAAAGTTTTTTTGTTTCTCTGTTTGTAGTGGCTTCCGTCATACTTTCGGTAAAAAGTTCAAAGGCTCGTTATAAATTTGCGGCGAAAACCCACAGGCTTGCGTGTGGGTTTTCG
>JAFQAU010000105.1 GCA_017399885.1 Lachnospiraceae bacterium | reverse complement strand
GATTACTTCCGTGGTCGGATGAACTTCCGAAAGAATGCCGATTGGCACAGAACTATAAGAAACACCTAAATAAATAGGCGTGTGGCTATTGTAGCATGTAATTGCTGTGATAGCCATACGCCTTGTTTTGAATCGCTTACAACTAACAAATGCAAATCAAGAAAACGCCTGCACCACATTTTGAACCGCTTCCATCTGCTTTAATGTAATATAGCATTTATTTACCGTTCCAAAGACCAAATAATCTGCTGTTACATCAAGCACCTGACAAATCATATAGATTTTTCCGATGTCACACTTTGTTTCTCCTCGTTCTATTCTTGAATAGCTATTATTCGTAATATCCAAATACGCTGCCATATCAGCTCCGGTAATCCCTTTTTTTAATCTACAATTTTGTATTCTGCCTCCAATGTCTCTTTGAATTTCCTTGTCATATTCTTTTACTTTTATACTTTCCTCCATTCGCTTCACCTCACATTCTTTCCAGCATTCGTTTCAAACAAAAAAAGAGCAGACAGAAAAGAACCCCCTAACAGGATCTCTTCTATCTGCTCCGGCATAAGTCATCTATACGTGCTCGTGCTCAACAGCAATCTACAACCTGAAAATCTACCATTTTGTGATTTTCTAGTGTTGCTAAATTTTCACTACTTTTCTAACAGCTACATTACCATTTATACTGCTTCTTCTATTTTACATGTAACCTTGCGCCCATAAAGCTGCGACGCAAATTCATCCAGTGTCAATGTATCCATCTTTTTTCCACTCTTTACAAGTGCTACTGGTTGTGTATCCACCACAATCGTATCTCCAATCTTGACACCCTTATTCTTTGTTCTGATTTCTTTTACATTCATCATAATCTTTGTTCTCCTTTCCTAGAAACATTTCTTACTTTCCATCTTAATCTTAAGGAATGTTACCTCAAACAAGTTACTATAAACCGTTGATTACTCGGTTCAAAAAGCAGACTATTTATGTACCGGGCTTATACAGTCCACTAACAAATATACGGAGTTTCTTCTTAATATAAAATAACTCCATACCCATACTATCATATACCATAACAGTTAAGTCTTAGGCTGAACTGTTACGAAACTATTGCATCAATCCATTTTACATATCAAATGAGTAAACTATCTTACACACATTTTCGGAAGTTTATGTTATTTTACTAGAAGTTATTGACACACAACTTCCGATTTGATACAATTATCAAGAAGTAATTAACAAGTATGATTATAGCACTAACAAGAAGTTTGTCAACCTTTAATCAGAAGTTTTGTAAATTTTATTAGAAAGAAGGTATTCTTATGACTTTCGGAGAAAAAATAAAAAACGCAAGAATTACACTTAATCTCTCACAAGCAGAACTGGCAAGCATCACAGGTATTTCAGAACGCTCTCTGTATACCTATGAACAGCTCAATACTATGCCAAGAAAAAATAACCTAAGAAAACTTGCAGATGCCCTTCATGTATCTGTCACCTATTTGATGGATGAAGATGAAACAGACAGCCAAAAACACTTAGATCAAGAATTTTTCATCAAAGCAGCAAAATCAGAATACGGATATAAAGGGGCACGACAGGCACAGGAACTGTTAGATAAAGCAGGGGCACTATTTGCCGGCGGAGACTTAGATGATGAAGCCAAGGAAATCTTTATGCAATCACTTTTACAGGTATATCTTGACTCGAAAAAAGATGCTTCAGAAAAATTTTCTCCAAGAAAAAAAAGAAGCAAACCTTCCATCGAATAGATACAATCCGCTTCAAAATATTTTACACTTGTGCTACCATTTTCTGCTATAATCCAATTTTTATAGCATTTGCTCACAGTAAAACAAAGGAAGTGATTACATGCAGGTTGATTATATCATTAACCAGGTTAATGCTCTGATCAAAAGAACCGGAACCCGAAATCCTAAAGATATCTGTAAATTTCTCGACTACAAACTACGCTTTATGGATCTTCAACATAAACTAAAAGGATATTTTATAGTAATCAATCGCATAACCAATATCGTAATCGACGATAATGTAATAGATATCTTTCAACCGGTTCTGATTGCCCATGAACTGGGACACGCATTTTTACATAAAGAACTAGCCACGATGTCCGGCTTTCAGGAACTGGAATTTTTCGAAAAAAGAGAGACTGCGCCCATGGAATATGAAGCCAATCTCTTCGCAGCAGAATTGCTATTAGAGGACGAACAAGTTCTTGAACTTCTAAACGAATACACCTTTTTTGAAACGGCAAGCATTTTAAATGTACCTGCTTCCCTATTGGATTTTAAATTCATCTTGTTGCAAGCAAAGGGATATCGTATTCGCCCTGTGGAAATTAGCAAATCGACATTTCTAAAAGAAAACAACGGTGCATATGGGACACATGATTAGTTCCCATCTGCACTGTTGTCTTTTAATAACTAATTACATGTTTTATTGTAAACATCTTAACCTAAGAGCATTTTACCAAAAAATACATCTGAAATGGTGTTGACATACTCAAAGAATTATCAAAATAACTTATCAGAAAAGAACCGTTACTAACTAAACCTAATCTAAAGAAATAAAGCCATTTTCATCTTTGTTTCAATTACTGGCATTTCAAACATATATATAATAAAGTATTAAATTATCTACACTCAGATTTAGAAATGTATATATACTATTTTCTAAAAAGGGATAACTCTCCAAAAATTGGGTTTCAACCAAATACTCATCATTCTTCTTCTAAATCATCAAGACAATTTTGACATATTGCGATGCCATCCTCATACATACCTTCCTCATCGTGATTGAACCATGCTGAACATCTTTCACATTGATATACATTGTTAATATGTCCACAATTCATACATGTTCCTATCGACAACATATCCTCATTTATACATATAGCATCGTCTCCACATTCACTACAACCAACAAATTCAGCGATATCCCCAGAGGAAGCGTTTTCCTTATAGTTTGGTATCTCCTCATCAATCATTTCAATTACATCATCTACCATTTTATTTACACTTCCAATTTCATCTTGCGTAATTGGCATATATAAACCACTATCATCGTCATACTCTACAGCTCCATTTATATACACAAGTTCAGTGCTAAATTCTTTATCTTTGTCATAAATATTCAAAGTACTATTTCCGCCTTCACTATCATCAATATTTATATCAAATTGCAATTCTATTTGAGAATCATCAATATTCGATTTTATAAACATAACACAATCTGTAATATCCTTGTCAAAAACATCATCTGATAAAATAACTATATCATTACGAAAACGTAATTTTTCTTCAACATCTGTAACAAATGAACTTAAGCATTCGAGCAATAAATCCTTTATTTCAATGCTGTCTCTGATTGAAACATCAGCATCATTTTCCCTGCATTCATGATCCAACTCCTCCATCATTTGTTTTTCAATCTGTCTCTGCTTTTCTATCTCTAATTTTTCTTCCTCAGATAGAATTATTTTATGTAATTTTTCTAACGCATTCTGCAAATCATCTTGTACCTGTTCAGCCACTTCTTTCATTGTCATATACGCAGAACGATCTATTAATTTATTATGCATAATATGATTTCTATCTTTTGCAAAAACACGATATCGTTCAATAAAATCATTTGGTAAATATTTAGAAAACTGATCTTCCCATAAATCAATTTCTATTTCACACTGCTTAAACAATAAATCACGGATTGCACCTTCATTATATGCTTGAACGCCATTCAACATACCACTAATTTTCGCATCAAATGCAGGTTTCCAACAGTATCTTTTGAGTGTCATCAATTCCAATAAATCTGAAATATCAATGCACATTAATCTTTCATCCACATCATTAAAAGATTGAATTTTTGCTTTAAATTCCTTTAATCTATCCGAATGCTTTTTTCTGATATTGGTTGGAGCAAAAGTATCCCACCAAGTTGTTCCATATTGCTTATTCATTACTTCATTAAGTACTTCTCTCATTAGATTTTCAATTTTGTAAATTTGAGGATATAATTCTATTGATAAACATTCCGAATCTTTATCAACTAGCCAAATAATCTTATCCCAATCTCTTTTGACACTCTTTTTGATATTCAACTTTAATCTTTCCAAATATTCATTTTGAACATTTGGCAAATATGTTTCAGAGTAAATACTAATTTCCAATTGTTTACATTCATTAAATGTTCCGTATTGAAAAAAAATACTCCAAATATCCGATTTTCCGTTCTCTTCACCATTAAATTGTAACACGAACACATTGTCTTCCTCATCAAGTTGTCTTATTGGACTAGCGCCAAACATTACCTCATCAGGTGTTAAATTGAGGCTTTTAATCAGGCTTGCCGATTTAATTGTTTCATATATTTCCATAATATAATCTTCATTATTTACTATTAACTTTTTACACTTTACTGCAATAAATTTGACCAACATTTTCATATGTATTTTCCTCCTCTTTTTTTATTACAACAAAAAATTTCAATTTATTTTTTCAATATCCAATTCTTATTCATGTTTTCATTAACAATCTCTTTTAACTGATTTTCCCTCTAACGAATATAGATGCCAATACATTCCGAAAAGACAGAGCTCATTCGCATCAGCTTGATTCCATGGCGATTCATTACATACTTTTTCATCATAGACTGCAACGCCTTGTTTATTACAAAACTGAGCAAGATGACACTGATTTTCACATCTGCTTACAAAAAAATTGTATAGTGCCAACGGACCAAGCATATATTTATAATCATTATCTCCTAAAAATATATTATAATTTTTATCACATATTATCGGAATTCCAAAACAAGAAATTAACCTTAATATTGCATCAGAAAAATTATCTTCCATTATCTTCGATATAAATAATTTGTTTTGTTTTCTAGCATTATACCCCTTCTTTATAAGAGAAAAAAATTTTTTTCCTGTATTTGATAATAGTGGCACCTCTGCTGGAAACATGAATTCAAGTTTTGGATTAATCTCTTCAAAATTTTCACTCATATTTTCATAAAGAAAATATGTTCTTTTAAAAAAATATTTTTCAAAATCTTTCACACAATTAAATTTAAGATTATTTTCATTAATTTCTTTTAATATATGCCAAAACATATCCCCTGAATGATAATGCATCATCGATAATTCACATGCTGCCACCATAATATCTACATTTTTTAATATTGATGGACATATTTCTTGACAAACAATTTCACATGCATTATACGGAAATTCATTTTTTCTTTTCATTCCACCATACTTAGTGGTTTCTATTAAATACGCCATACTTTCTGCAATAGCAGTATTTCCAAACATATACGGACAATCTTTATCATCATAATAAATATTTATAACATACATTCGCTCTTCATTATTATCCACAATCTCGTTAATTATTTCCTCTTGCTGTCGAAGTATTTTGTTAATATGATGAAATCGAAAATGACTATCATGTCCCATATAAAATGATTGCAATTCGCTTTCTTTATAGGCATCATCATTCCCACACTTTTCCAAGTCAATCGGTAAATCAATACAATCTTTCATCTCATACGCTTTAGCAAAATTTAATTGAAGTATATTAGCAACATACAAAAAATTATTAATTCCTCTTGTTGTTGAAATATCTTGAAGAAAATGTATATATTCATGAACTAGTGTAGCTTTTTCTTCTTCATTAAAATCGTTCCAGGCAATACCTTCATGTAATTCCTTATTAATGCTTATTTTGAAAAACCCTGGAATATATTCACCATATAAATCATATAATTTTTTCATTGTAAAGCCTTCTTTCATCGTTTTTTGTAAAGTTGATTCCAATTCACATTCATAACATTCTTTTCTCTCATTCGTCAAGAATTATCGACCTTATATTTTATATCGAAACTTCTTCCTTTTCCAATGACATCACATACCAAATCAAAATCAACAAAATGGAAACACCCAATTTTATTAAATTGTTGTTTTCTATTATCTAAAAAATAGGGGCAAGGGCAAAAGTATAGGGGGAACACCTCATACCTTTGCCCTTTATCAAATAGTTTATAACAGTTAGCTTTTAGCTAAACTGTTTCTTGTTATCTTGATTCGTTTTCCTGCTTATGCAATACCTGAGATAATTTTTCCATTCCCTGTTGCATGTTTTGCATGGATTTTACAATATTGTCCAATCCTGCCACCTGTTCTTCTGTGGCAGCACTGATTCCTCCTGTGGTCTCCACGGAACTTCGTGAGATATCCTCCACCCGTTTCATAGCTCCCAACAATTGCTCTTTAATCGTAACAATACCTTCCAGCTCACTCTTTAGCATTTCTGTAATGCTGATAACTTTCTCCGAAGATTCCAGCATGATTCGGAAGATCTTAACGGTATCTTCCAACTGTTCATTGGAAGCGTTTACTACCGCACTGTTCTGATTGATCACCTTATGGGTATCCTCCACGGTTTGAATAATGTCTTTCAGAATCGCATCAATCTTGGCTGTGGCGTTGGAAGATTCTGTGGACAGCGAATTGATTTCATCTGCCACTACTGCAAAGCCTTTTCCTGCTTCTCCAGCTCTTGCCGCCTCAATGGCTGCATTCAATGCCAGAAGATTGGTCTGCTGTGCAATTTCCCTGATACTCTCTATGATACCACCAATATCGCTGGACTTATGGGATAATTCTGCCACACCCTCCGATGCGATCTGTGTGGTTTTGATATTTTCCTCAAACTTTTGTGATAAGGTACGAATCGCCATAATACCTTCATCATTTTTGTTTTTCAATGCTTTCATGGTTTCTACGGTCTGTGCTACCCGTTCTTCCGAGATTGCAATCTTATCATTCAATTCATTAAAGATAGAAAGGCTGCTTTCCACTTCACTAATCTGTTTGTCTGCACTTCCAGTGATTTCTTGAGTGGATGCTGAAATCTCCTCTGTATTTCCCTCAAACTCCTGCAAGGAATGAAAAATTGCGGAAGAAGCACTCTCTAAACTGTCAAATGCATGTTGCACATCTTCAAACACACCTTCTGTTTCTTCTTTTTGATCTTCCACCTGTTGATATAATTTATTTGTGTAGGATATGATCAAATACACAGTAAGTCACCAACCACCACTTCAAGTGGTGGTTTGATTTTAGCCCTATAAGGGCTGATTGCTGTTCCGCCTAAAGGCGGGGTGTTGCAAACACTGTTACCAACTACCGCTAAAAAGCGGTTCCTTGATCACTTTCTTTTTTGGATTCTTCAGACTGCTCTTGAATATATTTCTTTATTGCCTCTTCTGTAAGATTTCCAACTGTTGCAACATAATATCCTCTTGCCCAAAATGATTTATTCCATTTACTTCCTAACTCTGGATGCTTATCATAAATCATAAGTGCGCTTTTCCCTTTTAGATATCCCACAAACTGTGAAACACTCATTTTAGGTGGAATACATACACATAAATGTACATGATCTGAGCAAACTGCCCCTTCTACTATTTCCACCTTTTTGTATTCACATAATGTTTTTAGAACATCTCTTACATCTTCTCTAAGCCTACCATACAATTGTTTCTTTCTATATTTAGGAATAAAAACAATATGATACTGGCATTTCCACTTAGTATGTGATAAACTTTTACTGTCCATTTGGACCGCCTCCTATTCATGAAATTGGCTTGCAACACCTATTTCATTATATCATAGGAGGCTTTTTTGATTATCCTCTACGCTCCTGCTTACACTATTCGCCCCAGCATAGCTGGGGGATTGGGGTTTTCATTCACAGCCATCACACAGACCAGTTGCTCAATATACATCTGTTGCTGCTGTGAATAACTCAGGATTAGTACATATCCATCACACAAAAACCTAAACACTTATGCTACATCTTTTCCTATGTATTTTATAAAGCCCCTTCTTGCATATCATCAAAAGCCGATGATATTCATAACCGTTCACAAAGTTCCATTTGGATACTTTCTAACACGTTCTTTACCTAATACCTATATAACAAGCTCACACATGTCAGTCCTGCTCCTAAGGTCCAAAAAATCACATTATCTCCAACTTCCAGATCTCCATTTTCAACAGCTCTTGCATACGCTAACAATGGACTTGTTGTTCCTGTGTATCCAAATTCATCACCCACAAATATAAATTTATTGATATCTTCATCTAAATCTCTACATATCTCCTGTATTTTTCCTATTGAAAATTGGGAAATGCAATACTTTTTAATATCCTGCTTCTTCATATTATTGCGAAATAGCAAATCTTCAATAGAAATATGCGCACTATTAAATGCACCATCAAAATTAAAATCGTCCCACTGAAGCAACTTATCCTGCGTAGATAGACTCCTGTCTCTTATTACAGTAGATAATCCTTTTGCCGGGAATAAAATTCGATTATGTGTACTGGAATTTGTATAATAATCTGAACCAATAAGCCCCCTATCCGTATCTGCAATGCTTTCCAAAAGTACCGCACAAGCAGAATCTCCAAAATTAGAATATGTAATTGCTTCACCGTATCTGGAAAAACGATTCAATTGATCCGAGCCTACTAGTAGTACATACTTTAATTCAGAATTACTTTGCATGCTTCTCGAAATTTGATCCAATGCAACTAACATACCTGCACAATTTGTATTAATATCATAAACACCACATTTTTGCTTTGCTCCTAAATGATCGTGTACAATCAGTGCATTTGTTGGCGAAATATATTCCGGAGTACCGGATGAAAAAACAATCATATCCAGATCAGTTGCTTTCACATGTGCCTTTTCTAACACTTTCTTTGCTGCCTGTACCCCCATTTGAATAATTGTTTCTTCTAGATCGTCTGCAATATACCTTGTTTTACGTCCTGTACTTTTCAGTAACCCCTCAATATCCTGATTTTTCTTTTTGAAATGATCAATATAAAAATCATTTTCAACTACATTATCTGGATGATAATATGCAATATCTTTAATAATCGCGTTTCTTTTCATCGTAATTCCCCCTAATTAAAAAGTTCTAACAACTCATCCATACCTGATTGTACCTGCTCCATAGAAGCAACAATGGCTGATACACCTGCCACCTGTTCTTCCGTTGCTGCTGAAATAGAAGTTGCGGTATCCACAGATTCCTCAGAGATGTTTTCCAATTGATTCATTGCTTTTTGTAAATTATCTTTCATTTCTACCACACCTTCCAGTCCAACTTGAAGCATATTGGTGATTTCAATTACATTTTCAGAAGAAGCAAGCATAGATTTGAATACTGTTACAGTATTGTTCAAATCCTCATTAGATGTATTTACAATATCTGTGTTATGCTGCATAATCTGGCTGGTAGACTGCACGGTTTCTATAATATCCTGTAAAATCAGATCAATTTTCTTGGTAGCTGCTGCTGTTTCCTGTGCCAACGAATTAATTTCATCCGCTACCACTGCAAAGCCTTTTCCTGCTTCTCCAGCCCTTGCAGCCTCAATGGCAGCATTGAGAGCAAGTAAATTCGTCTGACTTGCAATTTGAGTAATACTTTCAATAATTTCACTAATCTGGCTGGATTTGTGAGACAATTCCAGTATTCCTTCTGAAGCTTCTTCCGTAGAATGAATGGTTTCCTCAAAATTGTTGCTTAACCCTGAAATTGCAGTCACTCCCTCATTGTTCATTTTCTCCAAATTCTGGATTGTTGTTAATGTATCACTCACCTGTTGTTCTGATTTCGTGATCTGACCATTCAACATTTCAAAAATATTAATATTTCCTTTGACCTGATCAATCTGTGTCTGTGCATTTTCTACAATTCCCTGCGTAGACTGTGCAATCTCCTGTGTATTTCCTTCAAAATCATCCAGTGATTCTTTAATATGATCAGACGCAACCTGAATTTTTTCAAAAGCAGCCTTAACTCTGCCAAGTACTTGATTGGCACTATCTTCTTTTTGCTCCAGTGCTATGAAAATATTTTTTGTTCTATAAATGATCAAAATACAGATTAAAACAACAACCAGATACACCGCTGCAATAAATACCCAAACCGCAGCACTATGCATATTTAAATATCCTTTTGGAAATAGAATCATGCTGATTGCATTTGCCACAACTGTTACAACTGCATTCGTGATCAATAATCTGTAATTATAATATGGTATCACTACAATGGTTACCATAAAAAATCCATGAGACATTGCCCCATAATGCCCATCATATGCAAACGCAATCAGTACAGCACCTAAGATTGGAATGATACAAGCATATACATATTTCGCATACTTTCCTAGCTTTTTCTCAAACAATCTGGTAACAGCAGCTGCTGCAACCATCAAAAAAACAATAGCGTCTCTTTTGTTTCCATGCAAAAATAGCATAACAAAACTAAATGCTACAATTGGAACTACAATATTTGCTAAAAAAAGAATGGAATTCATAAATTTTTCTTCACTGTTTACCACTTCTTTATCCATAACGTATTCCCCCTTAACCAAAGAACAAAAGAGAAAAACATAAACACCATAGTTTTATGAAAATTCTCTATATTCTTTCCACAAACCCCTTAACCCTTTGACTAACCAATGCAGGATTCTCAAAAATCAACGCATGTCCGCCATACGGAACCATAAGCAACTGACTATCTGCAATCTGTTTCCATGTATCAATTGCAGCCGATGGTAATACAATCTTGTCATCACATCCGTGAACCAATAGTGTAGGTACCTGTATTTCTTTTACATCTTCCAGACGATCATACGCATTGGAAATCATCAAATCATTATAACCTGTTTGATTTTCTACACTGTTTTCCAAAAACATGCGACTGATCTCTTCCTGCTCCTGCTCTCCAGCCAAAGTGCCAAATAAATAATCCACAATATTCTTCGTACTAAACCGCTTTGAAGATATGTTTTTTAATTGTTCCACCAGTGGCGTATGATGTTTCAAATCTGCACCACTGCTTAAAAATACAATACCGTCTACCTTTACCTTATTTCGCAATGCAACCTCGTAAGTAATTGCACCTCCCATAGAATATCCCAGTAAAACCACTTTTCCCTGCACAATATTTTCTCTCTGCAGATTCGCTATGGTCTCTTCCACATCTCTCGCAATATCTTCGATTGATGCAGGCATGTTACCTGAAGATTCTCCATGATGTGACAGATCCGGCACAATACAGTTATATTCCTGAAACCACTCTACAATAGGAAGCATGCTTTCCTTTTTCATAGTAGAGCCATGCAAAAATATCAAACTGTATCCAGAATCCCTTTTTCCAAATTGTCTGTACACTAACATGATTTTTTGCCCCTTTTTTTTATATTTTCACCCTTATTGGTTAAAAATATATTATAAGCTTCCGGTTAAAATTTCGCAGATTACCCTAATCTGCGAAACGACACCTTTAACAATAAAACCCCAAAAACTATAAAATAATTATAACGCTTCACGAACACATTGTCAAATTCTTTGTAAAAAAAGGATAATCGAAGATAGGAACCCTTGCTTTCTTTGTGCAATTTTACAATGGATTTTCTATAATATTTTTGAAAATGGTCAAAAAAGTGGTCAGATTTATGACCTACAATGCACTATGACGAAAATCATAAATTGAAAGGAGAAAAGCGTATGCCTAAAATTGCTCATAATGTTCGAAAACGAAAGGATGGACGATGGGAATGGAGGTGTCCTGTTCCCGAAAAAACATCAGGAAAAATCAAATACAAATCGTATTATGCTAAAAGTTATGGAGAAATTCTTGTTCTTATGCAGAATACCATATCCGTGTCTACACCTAAAATCATTCACGAACAAGAGCCGAGCGTAGCTGTATCAGAAGCTGCACAGGAGTGGCTACAGAATATTGCCAGAAGCAAGAAATATTCTACTTATGTTAAATATAAAAATATTTACGAAAACCATATTAAAAAGAATATCGGAACCAAAGAATTGCTTTCGGTTACCATAAGAGACTGTAATCAGATTTTGTCAAAACCAGATCTCAGTAAAAGTACGGTTTCCAGTATTCGAAATGTCTTGTTTCAAATTTTAAAAAAGGGAAATGGATCTCTTATAGAAAAAGAACTTCAGATTGTGAAAAAGGAAAAGGATGGCACAGAGAAAATTTCTGTATTTTCAAAATCGGAACAACGGCGGATGGTATCTTATATCCTAAAACACAGAGATAGCTATCATTTGGGCATCCTACTCTGTCTTTATACCGGAATTCGATTGGGAGAAGTATGTGCCTTGGAAACTTCCAATATTTCTCTTGATGAAAAAAAGATTTTTATCACACAAACAGTTCAGAGAATTAAAAGCAATGGAAGCTGTGCTACCAAAACAGTATTGCGGGTAGATAAACCAAAGTCGCCCTGTTCTGTTCGAATGATTCCTATTTGTGATGAACTTTTAGAAATCTTAGCTACTGACATGCCAAAAACCAAATATTTTGTAAATGGAAATCGTTTGATGGAACCAAGAACCTATCAGTATAAATTTGAAAGAATGTTAAAGGAACTTGGGATTGCAAACCGGAATTTTCATACATTGCGGCATAGCTTTGCTACAAACTGTATAGAAAATGGAATGGAAGCTAAATGTTTAAGTGAAATATTAGGGCACTCGGATGTAAAGACAACCTTAAATAAATATGTGCACCTTTCTTTTGAAAATAAACTTGCACAAATAAATCAAAGCACACCTGAAAGTGGTCAAAAAAGTGGTCAAATATAAAAAATGAATTGATAAAATGCCATTTATCAGTATTTACAGAAAAATTTCGCAGATTAGGGTAATCTGCGAAATTTTTTTACATATATTAGACATTTTTCTCATTTATAGAATAAAATCAGACATAATCATATTTGTTCTCTCTGCCGGCGTTAGCTTTTGATTTAGTATAATAGAATACAGTAAATCTGATGTACTTTCCCCATTCCCCAGATTTTGTTTAAAGACAGCCGATACGTTATTCTGAATTACATCATACAATGCATCAATTCTTCTAAAGTCTCCCGCCCCGTAACTTCCACCACAAAGTTTTTCCAGACATTGATTCATGTTCATCAATTGATCACTGACCACAATTAACTTTTCCATGTCTTCTCTACTTATCATTTTCTCACCTTCCTCAACGAAAATAGGACTTTATCACTTCTCGTTCTTCCATAATCTCTTCCACCTGATCATCCGGTACTCTTGAAATCATATACTCTCTTGGTCTTGGCATATCAAAACCGGTTGTTACGATATAGTAGCTTCCATCTGCCAATACCAATGTCTCTCCATGATAATCCACATTGCGACAGGCACCCGCTTTGATGCCCATGTACTGGCACAGATACTGCACCGCATACCGACTCGCCTGGCAGTCACCTTTTTCAAAGATAAACAAATCCTTCCAACCATGCATAGTCGGATCGTAATCCGAACATTCCCCTATGTATTTTGCAACGGCAGTGGCTTTCTCCAGTTCTGTCATATCCTCACTAATGTAATTTGCCATGAATGTATCAAAGTAGTGGTAAAGATAATTGACTACCTCATCATATAAAAGCACCTTTGCCTGTAACTTTGTTCCGTCTGTCAATGTTGCCTGCACTGTTCCTTCGTATGCATTTAACTTTCCACTGATATCATAGCTAGGAGCAAATCTTCCACTGACAATCCCCGTATCCGTGATAGAAAATTTGCTTGCATTCTCTCCTACCATTTCCCAAGTTTCCACTTTTTTATCCGTATTCCATACTTTGAACGAAAATTCTGCGTTGTGCCCTTCTTCAGCCGTTACTTTTTCTTCAAAATATGGATCAATAAAGTAAATAGATGCACAGGTAACGTTCAAACACGCCTTTTGGTTTTCTGCTTTATTCGTATCAGTATCGTTTTCCTCTGGTTTGTTATCGCTCCGTTCATCACTGAAACTGTGTTTTCTTACGGAAATCTTACACTTCAACACCTTCTTTTTTCTTTCGAGTTGATATATAGCCGACACTGTTGCCTTGCCAGCCTGCAAAGCTACAAATCGTGCTTTCTTTTTGCTTTTTGATGTAAACTTGATTATCTCTTTATTACTGGTTTTCCATGTTACCTTTGCTTTCGAAGATGTATTCTTTATGGTTAGTGTATAACAATCTCCTTCCACCAACGATACTTTTTGCCTGGACAAGCTCACTGTTCTCGTCTTTGCGTCAATCGGTTTCTGCACCGGCATAACCGTTGTCATAACCAAACTTGCTATTAAAACACCCACGAACCCTTTCCTCATAACAACCACCTCATTCCTCGTCAAGAACATCTTCTGAAATATGCTCTACACACCCCTCAATCTTCAATTTATACAACATCAGACGAAGCACATAAGATGGCATCTTTCTTCTTCCGGCTTCCCAATCTTCATAGGTACGAAGCGGAATACCAAAGTATTCACAAAAAGCCTTCTGTGTCATTCCAGCCTCGGTTCGTGCTTCTTTGATAATGTCTTTGTACTCTTTCAACTACATCATTTCCTTTCCACAGATCCCCTTTTTCTTATTTTTATCTTATCACGCATTGTGTGGGTTGTCAATTAAAAAATAGAGCATACACCATGTACACTCTATCTGCAACCAAATCTATCATTTTCTCCAATTTCTTAATTTTTCTCAGTATCCCACATATATGATTTAATCATTTTTTGATCAATCAAATATTCCTCATCATAACTAACATTTGATTTTTTTGAAAAAAACGACCAAATAGCCAAATGTTTATTCTTGTTATCTTCCCTTATTGCATCAGGAATGAATTCTTCTATAATTTTTTTATATGTAAAAATTGCGGTCCATTTTATATTATCATCAAACTCTGCTAGCTCCTGACTTGGTACAGAACTAGGTCCTAGCCTCCATATAAAATCATAATACTCTCCATTTTTCTCAACTTGGATGCATGCATAAGTACTTGCAATATCATTATGATACATATTAGGTTGTATATAAAAAAAATCATTTCTATAATATGGTAAATTAAAAATATTTTTTTCCTTATCATCCTTAGAATCATACTTATGATTTAGCATATATTCCCAAAATATCTGAAACAAGTCACTTCTCATTCCAAATAATGCATAAGAATTTTTTGATTTTTTAGGGAACTTTTCTGTTCCAAGAACGCTATTAATAAATGTTTCCTGCAGTAAATATTCTTCATATAAACTGTCACATATTTTTGCCATTTGAGCAACCGTTTCCTCCGAAGTTTTTAATCTAATATTAGGTAAATGTATCTCAAATACGCTATTATCACCCAGAAAATCATAATAAATGCACCACTTTCTGCTATTTTCTTTTATGTCAGTTTGATAACCCGAAAATAAAAAATCCTTAATCACATCCTCATCATAAGTAATAAATATATCTGTCTGATATAATTCCTTAAATGATAACATACAACTCATACTTCCATCGTATGATGCTGGTATGAATGCATCAATTCTAACCTCTCCCAATCCATATCTAAATCTGATATGTTCCAAACAAGAAACTACCTGTTTGTCACAAAACAATTCAGTTAAGTCATATTTATCAAACTTTCCAATAATACTACTCTCTTTTACATGTTTTGAAATTCCCATCTTACATCTCTGCATTTTTTCTTCAATACTTTCTGTATGTCTTGCTACATAGTCATGATAAAACCGGAAATTTGATGTTTTAAATGCATAATTTTTCTTTTTTTTATTACAATCCGCACATGATAATGCATAATTTTGAATAGAATTCTTTTCAAATCCATCTTTTTTTAATTCAGAAATATATGCAAGCAAATCTGGATCCTTACTATTCATAATTTCATTCTCATTATCAGGCAAAATATGATCGACTTCTATATGGCGTACATCTAATGCTACTCCACAATATAAGCATTTTTTTCCATATACTTCCCACATTGCTGTTCTCAAAAAAATGTCGCTTTTTGCTATCTTTTTATATTTCATTTTTATAATTCGCCTTTCTGCGAAAGGCACCAATGGGCTTATACAACCCGTTGACCAACTTTCGCTATTCAATTTATCTTCTTTCTGATATTATCCAGTTATAAGACTGATACACTACAGAAGACGTAGAGGTGAGTTCGGGTCTGTATAGCGGCGACCTCGCATTTTTATATGTTGCTGGTCATTCGTTAAGGCATTAATGAATGGTGCATAACAGTAGACCATAAACTTATCTCTTCCAAAGTCAACTCTACTTTTCCGGATGAGCAGTCACTGTCAGCTTATAACTATAATGTTTCAGAGGTAATCTTAATGTCTTTTAAAATCATTCAAAAAAAACGGTTGTAGACTTGATGTCCACAAACCTGGATCTTCGCAACCTATCGTATGCTCCTGACCGCTATCTGACACATACTCACAGATTTAAAACTATATACAGCAGAAGACTTTCTTGAATCACGTCCTGTGTAGGAAAACAAAGTTCTTACCACTTTACAGGCACTTAATCTACTCCGACTTCGTAGTTACACCATCAAAGATGATGTTGTTTCTGCTACTTGATTAGGTGTCGTATATATATTCTATTTTGAAGACACCGAAAAATGTCTTGTTTGCTATGCGATAAACTTTTCTTCTATCCATTACCTTTGTTTCAAACTTGCTTTATTTATGACATGAAATCAACACCAAGTATATCTTGTAAATCCCATTATCAGAACATTGATATAGCAAGAACTTGACCAACACTCTACTTGGCAAATCCACGTTTTTTCTTTTCTATCTGATGAATATCATTAAGTGCCCGTACAATCTCATTGCATCCTTTTTTTCTATAATACTTTACGCTTCCCATATACATACCTCCCTCTGTTTCGTCGTAAATCAGTAATTTGTAATTGTCTGGAGCAGCTTCATACATTTTTAATATAAGTTCATAATTATCTAAGGAGTAAATTTTTTCTATGTAAAATGCCCTGGAATGATATGTATTAGTTGTATCCATCCCTCGCGAAATTGATGCTTTGCGGACCGGAGTCCCTTTTCCGTCCACACTAATGAGGCTTATTATTGCCAAAGAATCTCCAAAATCTTCAAAGTATGATGCCAATAATATTCTAAACAGATCTTTACACTCAATTGTAAAATAAAGCCCATGTTTCCCCTTATCTTCAACTAACTTTCCTTCTTGAAATTCAGGTCTTGATGATTTATCAAACAACCGATATCCTCTATATGTACTATTTCTTTTGTAAAACTCTTTAACGGATATCCCTCTTTTTAACAATAACCTTTTTTTAATATTTGAAGCAACTAATTCCATTACATCGGCATCTCTAAGTGCATATTTTCTTTCCTCGACACTGACAAACATAACCGAATGAGTCATATTAACTTTAAAATCGTTATCAATAATTTTTTTTACCAATTCCTTTTTTATAGTAATGTCTAAACCTTCTATTCCTTTTATTTTCTTTTTCAATAACATCTATTCCCTTCTTATATTTATCCACATACAATCTACGAACTATTCACATATTATCCACAAAATCAAATGACTATTTTCTAATAAATCCATTATAACATAAATCCTACGAATTTTCCTATACACAATAACTACGAAACATGGCTGGCAATCCTATTGATTGCCAGACCATGTTTCGTAGTTTTCATTCAGCTACCTTCCTCTATCTTTTTTTACTTTCCCCACCTCCTTCTTTTATCCTCTCCTGCAACTTTTCTGTTCCATTCTTTTCCACATACGCATCAAAAGCATCCAATCCATAGACACTTTCCTCTGCAACTACCGGGGCATCTACCACATCGCCCGTTACACGCTCCATTTCTTCTTCTCTGCCTTTCTCTGCATCCTTTTTTCTTTCTACATGCTTTGATAACTGCTCCACAGCTTCTATGATTGATTCTGCATGCATATCTATTCCTGCAAGCAATCCTCGCTGCACTCTCCATGGCATGGTAAGAAGCTCCGTCATCCTTGTGTTTCCTGTCTGTTTTGAATAATCTTTTTCTTCTTTATCTGCCAAGGTTCTTGCTGCATTCTTTACCTGCTGGTTTGCAGTTCGCACTACGGAAGTAAATTCTGTAATCTTATCAATGGTTCCATTCACATCTTTGATGTTACTTTCTACTTTCTTCCTCAGACTGCTCATCTTTTCTTTGATCTTGGCAAATTCTGCAACACGGTATAAGGCTTCTTTTCCCTTTTGTTTTACACCTTCTACAATGTTTTTTGCCGTATCCAAAATCGTTGCCTTGATTTGAGAAATCTGAGTTTTTACTTTGCTACTCTGTTCCTGTAAGTGCCCTGCTACAGCGGTCACAGTATCCTTTGTCTTTTCAACCGTACCACCGCCATGCATCATGTTCATCTGCTTGGTAACCTGTTCTAACTCCTTTTCTACAGCTGTCAGTTTACTTTCCATGCTCTCGATATGCGAACATATTTCATACAAGAGATTCGCATCCTCTTTTCTCTGATTTTGTGTCAGCATTTCTAATAATTCAATGATATATTCCTCATTTGTCAACGTTCTCGCTTGTTCCATTTCTCATGCCTCCTATTCTAACACCACCAGGCACCATGCCTAGTACAT